>CAJWBT010000449.1 GCA_913020235.1 uncultured Chloroflexota bacterium | reverse complement strand
CCGGTTTTTCTGTTACCAGTCTACCCGGTTTGTACCACCCTCTTTCCCTCTCCCATTGGGAGAGGGATGCCCTGGCGCAGCCTGGGCTGGGTGAGGGCCCGGGCCGCCTGGGCCGACAAACCGGTCTCCATGGTTTATAATCAGCCGTGGCGACGTTCCGTTCCCGGCAGACCGGCGGCCCCTGGGGGGCGTCCGGAGAATTCAAGAGACAAGCTGCGGACTCGGATGGACCGCCAAGCAGACGCAGCATTCAATACAGCGGTTACCGCATCTAACACATGATCTAACACACGGAAGGGATGGATGAGCAAGTTTCTAGACCGCCTGGAGCGAATCAGTCTTGGTGCGCCGGCCCCGATGGGGTTCGGGGTGCCGCGCGCCCAGAAGACACCTGGTATGGCCCTGGTGGGCCTGGTTTCCGGAGACTACACGGCCGGTGTGGGAGCCCTCGCCGGGCTGGCTCCGGATGCTGCCCTGATCTCTGTCGCCAGCGGGTTGCCCACATTGAAGAAGCTGGGCCAGTCGCTGGGGAAGCAAGTACCCTGGGGCCTTCGTGTCTCTGCTCTAACTGAAAAGCAGGCCCGGACCTACGAAGATGGGGGCAGTGACCTGTTGGCCTTCTCCTTGGAGGAGACGCCTGTATCGGCCGTGGCATCCGACGGCATGGCGCGGATTCTCTGCATCGAAGCCGGCATCCAAATAGAGAAATTACGGGCCGTAAACGCCCTGCCCATCGACGTGGTGCTCTTGTCCATGACAGGGGTCTCGGCGCCGTGGACGCTGGCGGACCTGGCCTCCATTGCGGAGGTTAGCCAGCGGGTTGACAAGTACCTACTCGTGGAAGTGTCCCAACTTCCAGGGAGCAAAGACCTGGAGGCGCTTCGCGAGGTCGGCGTCCAAGGCCTGGTCGTCGACGTCGGTGCGGTGGCGTCCGAAAGCCTGGCCGAGTTGAAGGCGGCGCTGCTGGAAATGCCCCGCCAACGTCCCCCCAACAAGGGACGGGCCGCCGCTGTTCTGCCCAGCTCCGTTTTCTTCCCCGACCCGACGGCCGGGCACGAGGAAGAGCCACCGGAAGAGGACGAGTGAAGCCCGGAGGCCGGCCGGCCACGACACCTGGTTGGCCCTTTGGCCGCTACCGGGGCCTTGAGCCTCGGGTAGCCGGCCCCTAGAGCATATGTTACTCGGCTCTTACCGGCTGCTACTCGACGACCCCTCCAGCTTCGTGCGTCTGACGGCGCTGGTCGTTTTTTCCCTGGTGGTGGCCATCACCGTCCACGAGTTCAGCCACGCCTTCGTGGCCAACGGTCTGGGTGACAGCACCGCGAAGCGGCTGGGGCGCGTCAGCCTCAACCCCCTCCGGCACCTGGACCCCGGCGGCACGCTGATGCTGCTGGTGGCCGGGTTCGGCTGGGGCAAGCCGGTTCCCGTCGACCCGCACCGCCTGGCCCACGGAAAAACCGGGACGGCGCTCGTGGCCGCCGCGGGGCCACTGTCTAATCTGGTGATCGCCTTTCTGCTGGCTCTTCCCATCAAACTCGGATTGCTCGGCTCAACTCATCCCTCCCTGAACCGGATCACCCACGTGATGACCGGCGGCCTCCGGGAGGGCCTGGCGGACATCTTGGGGCTGGTGATCTTCTTTAACCTGCTCCTGGCCGTCTTCAACGTGATTCCGCTGGCCCCCTTGGACGGCTCCAAAGTGCTGGCCGGCTTTATTCCCGCCGACCGGGCGGCGGCCTACGCCCGGCTGCAGCGGCAGGGCCCGGTGCTCCTGGTAATGCTGGTCATGTTCGACTACGCTTTCAACGTGGGGATCCTCTGGGGCGTCATCGGGCCCGTCGTCCGGGGCTTGACCACCGTCGCCATCGGGGACTGATCCCGCCTCGGGATCGAGGATTGAAAATAGCCGGGCCGAGAATCGCAGTCTTCCGTCACGACACCTGCCTTCCACCCTTGAATAACCGTGTTAGAATAATCGCTGGCTCGTATCTCCGATTCGGGTGAGCTTCAGTGTGCGGACAGGGAGATGACGGAAAATGGCCGATGACCAAACTGGCGCCAGGCACGTGGACCTCCGCGGCCAAGTATTGCCGGACGAGGGGATAATAGAACTAGCGGACACGCTCACCGGGTACATGGCGGAGATTGAGTTGGCCAATCTGCCGGATGTCATAGGCCAGGTGCTCGACGACTTTCTGGAACAGTGCGGGAGTATGCCTGAAGACCTGACCGACCCCGCGGCCTTTGACCAGATTGCCAGCAGCCAATTGGCGGTCACCCTCGCTTACCAGCTGGGCCGGCTTGAAGGCCGGTCACCCCAGGTGGTCCGGCTGCTGATCCAGAAGTCATTCGAGAAGTGGGGCTCCCGGCCGGTACAGGAGTCCGCCGACATCTCAGACGAAGACCTGGAGCGCCCCAAAGAGCTGGTCTATCCCCGGCTGCGCCGTCTCG
>CAJWBT010000448.1 GCA_913020235.1 uncultured Chloroflexota bacterium | reverse complement strand
TGCCGGTGCGCAGGACCAGGGCGGTGTCCATGTTTCCGGAGAAGCTGAAGTAGCCCACGGCCCCTCCGTAGGCACCCCGTTTCTCTCCTTCAATCTCTGCGATGATTTCCATGGCCTTGATCTTGGGGGCGCCGGAGACCGTTCCCGCCGGGAAGCAAGAGCGAAGCGCGTCGTAGGCTGTGAGTTCCGGCTTCAGACGTCCCTCCACATGGGACACCAGGTGCATGACGTGGGAGAAGCGCTCCACGTCCATGAGCTGGGTCACCGAAACGGTGCCCGGCACGCTGACCCGGCCGATGTCGTTGCGCCCCAGGTCCACCAGCATTATGTGCTCAGCCCGCTGCTTCTCGCTGGTCTTGAGTTCCAGTTCCAGGGCATTGTCCTCTTCGGGCGTGCCGCCCCTGGGCCGAGTCCCGGCGATGGGGTGGGTTGCCGCGATGCCATCCTGTACCTGGACCACCGTCTCTATGGCCGCGCCGACGATCTGGAATCCGCCCAGGTCCAGGTAGTACATGTAGGGCGATGGGTTTATGCTGCGCAGTGCGCGGTACACCTGGAAGGGGTGGGCGTCGGTCCGGCGGGAGAACCGCTGGGAGTTGACCACCTGGATGACGTCTCCGGCGTAGATGTACTCGACGCACTTCTCCACCGCCGCCCCGTAGGCCTCCCTGGTGAAATTTGAACTCGTCTCCGCCGGGTCTTCGGGAGGGCCTCCGGTCCGCTCCAGGCCGGGAGGTATCGCCAGGGGCTGGGCCAGCCGCTGGACCAAGCCGTCGATTCGGTCCGTTGCTTCCCCGTAAGCCCGGTCCACGTCTCCGTCGAGCCGGACGTGGCTGACCACCTTGATGTCGTGCCGAACGTGGTCGAACACCAGCAAAGTGTCCACGAAGGTGAACACCGACTCGGGCAGGCCCTGGGGGTCGGCGGGCATGGTAGGAACCCTGGGCTCGAAGTAGCTGATGGCGTCGTAGGCCAAGTAACCCACGGCGCCCCCATGGAACCGGGGAAGCCCGGCGACCGGGATAAGCTGGAACCGGTCCATCTCGGCCTGGACCAGGGTCAGCGGGTCCACTTCCCCGTCAGGCTGGCCCGGCCCGGTTCTCCTGACCTGGTACGGCTCGGTCCCGATGAAGCTATAGCGCCCCAGCCGTTCGCCCCCGGCCACGCTTTCCAACAGGAAGGAGTAGGGCGGACGGGCCACCTTCAAATAGGCGGAGACGGGCGTTTCCAGGTCGGCGTTGATGGACCGGTAGACGGGCACCAGATTGCCCTGTCCCGCCAGCGCCTTCACTTCTTCCAAAGACGGGGAGTACATCGCCATTCAGACCTTCCCGGTCTCAACCCCGGGCGCCCTCAGCCCCTCGAACTATCTCGAGACTGCGGCGGACCCTGAGGTCGCTGAGAATTTGATCCCGATTCGTTTCGCCGGTGCGGCTGCCCCGGGCGCGGCTTCCAGGTTAGTATCGACCCTTGGCCGCGAGGAGCCTGGTTACAGCTGAGGCAGCCCAGCGATGGCCTTTTCGATTTCAGCCTGGGGATAGGCGTAGTCTTCCAGCTTTCCCGACAGATGGGCCTCGTAGGCGAACAGGTCGAAGTGGCCGTGGCCACAAAGGTTGAACAGAATCACCTTGCTCTCGCCCGACTCCTTGCACTTGAGGGCTTCATCGATGGTGACCTTGATGGCGTGGGTCGGCTCCGGTGCGGGCAGGATGCCCTCGGTGCGGGCGAAGAGCATGGCGGCCTCGAAGATGGCCTGCTGGTAAACCGCCCGAGCCTCGACGATCCCCGCGTCGCAGAGATGGCTGATCAGGGGAGACATGCCGTGATAGCGCAGCCCTCCTGAGTGGATGGGCGGCGGCACGAAGGTATGCCCCAGGGTGTACATTTTGATCAGTGGCGTCATCTGCGCGGTGTCGCCGAAGTCGTAGGTGAAGGTGCCGCGGGTGATGCTGGGACAGGCCTCCGGCTCCACGGCGATGAACTGGATTTTCCTGCCTTCCGTCAGGTGGTCGTAGATGAAGGGAAAGGCGATGCCGGCGAAGCTGCTGCCCCCGCCCACGCATCCGATGACCATGTCCGGGTAGTCGCCCGCCTGCTCCAACTGCTTCTTGCACTCCTGGCCGATGACCGTCTGGTGCAGCAGAACGTGGTTCAACACGCTGCCCAGCGAGTAGTTGGTGTCGGAGCGCATGGCGGCGTCCTCCACTGCCTCGCCGATGGCGATGCCCAGACTGCCGGGGGAGTTGGGGTCCTGGGCCAAAATGCGGCGGCCCGCCTCGGTATCCTGGCTGGGGCTGGCGACCACCGAGGCCCCCCAGGTCTCCATCAGGGTGCGGCGGTAGGGCTTCTGCTGGTAGCTGATATTGACCATGTAGACCTTGCATTCCATGCCGAAGTAGTTGCAGGCCAGGGCCAGGGCGCTGCCCCACTGTCCGGCGCCGGTCTCGGTGG
>CAJWBT010000447.1 GCA_913020235.1 uncultured Chloroflexota bacterium | reverse complement strand
GCGATCCGGCCCGGTCCATCGGCTTCGAATGGACCCCCGAGGGCATGGAAACCCTCTTCTTCCGCTCTAAGGTGCTGCTCGACTCCAGGGCGGCGGGAGTTCCCTACCCCGTCTCCGGCGGCTGGATGGACCTCCACAACCTGGACGGCCTCAGAGCAGCGGCCCAGCAGGCCAAGGGGCTGGGATATACCGGCATGCACCTGATTCATCCTTCCCACGTGCCGGTCGTCAATGAGGTTTTCACCCCCACCAAGGACGACATCGCCCAGTGGCGGGGGGTAATCGCGGCTATGGAGGAGGGCCGGAAGCAGGGAGGCGCCGCCGTACCTTTCCAGGGAGACATGATCGACATAGCCCACGAGGAGACCGCCAAAATCATGCTGGAGAGGGCCCGGGAGCTGGGCGTCCTCGACTCCTGACGTAGTGGAGTGTCACCGGAGACAGCCGATTGCTGACCTATGCACAACCTCCTAAACCTTACATTGCTAAAGCTTAGGGCGAGCAAATCCCCCGCAGTCCCTCTTTTCTAAGGGGGATACAGGGGGATCTCGTTGACCATCAATTCCCTAAATTGAGTTTAGCCGTCAATGAAACGACCAGTTATCAGTGGTGAGCAGCATGTCGCAAGCATCCGACCGGTTCGTTCCCCTTCAAGGTTGTTTCAACTTCCGGGACCTGGGCGGATACCCCACCCGGGACGGACGAACCGTCAAGTGGCGCAAGCTATTCCGCAGCGACGCGATTCACCACATGACCCCGGATGACGCCCGATATGTTCGGCAGACCCTCGGCGTGACCACCGTCGTCGATCTGCGAAACACCGATGAGGTGCAACGAGACGGACGGGGACCCATGGCCGAGGCCTCGGTCCAGTTCTATTGCATACCCTTCCTCGAGGAACGAGGGAATGATCCACCCGGTCCCTCCGAGGACCCGTTAGTCCGGCTGGCCGGAATCTACGAATGGATATTCCAGAACTCGGGCAGCCTGATCGCCACGGCGCTCCGCAAGCTGGCGGCGGACGGCAATTTGCCGGCCGTGTTCCACTGCACCGCCGGGAAGGACCGGACCGGCGTCCTGGCAGCCTTGATCCTCGGAATCTTGGGCGTGGACGATGAAGAGATAATGGGGGACTATATCCTTACCAACCAGCGGCTGGACCAGCTCTCCGGACGGCTGCGGGCCATACCGGGAAACGAAGACCGCCCGCGGGAATCCTTCCAGGCGCCGCCGAAGGCCATGGAGCAGTTCCTCGCGACGCTGCGCAGCGGCTACGGCGACGCGACGAGCTACGTTCGGGCCCACGGGGTTACCGAGGCTACCATCAGCCGGTTGAGAGAATCTTTGCTATGCTGATGGCCGAGTACCGACGCCGGACCTCATTGACGCAACGCCAAGCCGAGCTTTTCAACTTTCAGGTGACAAAGTGACCTACTCCTTGCTCGAAGGACTGCGGGTGCTGGAGTTGGGGCAGTTTCTTTCCGCCCCGTACTGCGGCAAACTGCTGGCCGACATGGGAGCAGAGGTCATCAAGATCGAGCCGCCCGGCACGGGCGACCACGCCCGCCAGTACGGCCCCTTCCTCGCTGACGACCCCCACCCGGAGCGCAGCGGCATCTTCCTGTATCTCAACGCCAATAAGCGCGGCGTCACCCTGGACCTGGGCACCCCAACCGGCCAGGGAATCCTCAGGGAGTTGGTGTCCCGCTCCGACGTTCTGGTCCACAACCTCCATCCCCTGGAGATGGACCGGCTGCACCTGGACTATGGGGTTATCAGCCGGGCCAACCCCAGCCTGGTGATGGCCTCAATAACCCCTTTTGGGCTGAACGGCCCGTACCGGGATTACAAGGCATACGACATCAACCTGGCCGCGGCGGGAGGCGTCAGCGAGGGTCTCGGATCGGCCGGCCGGGAGCCCCTGACCTTCGGCACTCCCCAGGTGGGCTACTTCGCCGGCCTGGCCGCCGCCTCGTCTATCATGATGGCCCTGCTGGCCCGGGACCCCGTCCCCACAAATCCTCCCATTCCCCCCTTTACTAAAGGGGGGTTAGAGGGGGTTTCAGCAAACGGGGGTGAGGGTCAGCACATCGATATCGCCGAGGTGGAGACGCTGGCCGGGATCTACAACGGCCCCGAGGCGCTCATGGCCGTCTACCAGTGGCGCATGACCCGGCGCACCGGACACCATGCCCTCGACTTCCCTTACCCCAACTGCCTCCTGCGATGCAAAGACGGATACATCTTCGTTGGCGCTCCTGAGGGCCGCCAGTGGCGCAAGCTCCTGGAGCTGATGGGAAACCCCGAGTGGTCCAAAGACCCACGGTTCAGGGACCGGACCGACATGAACAACCTCTACGCCGACGAGGTTGACGGCTACGTGGAAGCCTGGCTGATGAACTACACCAAGGCGGAGCTTCTGGAGCTGGCCCTGGAGCACCGGGTCCCCCTGGCGCCG
>CAJWBT010000446.1 GCA_913020235.1 uncultured Chloroflexota bacterium | reverse complement strand
ACGAAGGCTACCTGGTGCCGCTGGCGGCTACGCCCGACCACTATATCCTGGTGGTGGCGGGAGGGGATGGAAGCCACTCGTCCTGGCTGTCCCCCTGGTCCGCAACCCAGCGGGCGACGGAGGTCATCGGGGGTTAGGAGCCGGCGCCGGCGTCAGATGGGAATCTCGACACCCAGTAGCGGGCCGTGCCATTGGCACCCATACACGTCGGCCCCGGTATCCAGCGCCTCCATGAAGGGTTCCACCCCCATCATGGCAACGATGCGAGTGGACCGGTCCACATCCTCTTCCGTCAGGGGGGCCACCGGGCCCAGAGGGTTCACTTTGCCGTCCCTCAGCTTCCTTTTGAGCCACCCCGTTTCCACATCGGAGTAGATCAGGGCGAGCTTGAAATGGAGGCCTCGTTCCCGCGCCACCTCCTCGATGATCTCATGGAAGAGGTCCACTTGGGGCTGCCCGCCGGCCATGCCAGCTGAGCCCATGATGAGTGGGATGCCCCTTGCCCTGGTGCCCCGGAGCATCACGTCGAGTGACTGCTTGAGGCCTCGCCGCGTGGTCAGGGACTTGCCGGAACCCAAGAATGCCGGCCCTCCGTCGCAGCTCCCAGCGTCGACGCCAACGAAATACGGGCCATAATCCAGGCTCATTTTGAAGAGGTCTTCATTGGTCCCTCCACCATGGAACAAGCCGTGCCCGCCATCCAGAACCCGCATCTCCTCCATGTTCCGGCCTCCTGGCGTTGACATCTTGGATTTCCCAGATCGAACGGAATTCCCTGAACATGGACCCTCTGGGATGCCGCGAACTGTAAAACGGTATCTTGAGCGCGTCAACCGCCATCCGATTCGCTGAAGTGGTCCACTCTCATGGCGTAACCACCGCCCTGACGAGCGTGAAAAAGGCCGAAGCCCAGGCTGAGGCCCAAGCGTCGGCGGCGATAACCCGCGAGCGAGCGAATCCGGAAATCAAAAACCGACGAGTTGACCGGCAGACCAACCCCTGCTCGGTGGACATCAAGGGTCAGCTGATTTGCGGCATCGGAAGGCCCCAATAATCACCAACTCCGGCACCAACTCCGGGGCCTGGTGGTCCCAATCGGCGTCTCAGGGCCAGCAGGACAGGCAGTACCGCGACCTGGAAGGCCTGGTGCGGCGGAAATGCTTGGGTTGGCGTGAGCCTTGGTATATATTCTAGCATGCACGTTTTGCAGCGAAGAGGAGAGGTCATGAGTGGTTACGCCCTGCGGTTGTTCGAGGACATCCTGACCGTGGCGGGGACCGCGACGCTGCCGCCTGGACGCCGGGTGGTCTACGTCGTCGAGGGGAGGGTGCGGGTCTCCGCGGACGGGCAAGCCGGCACGTTCGCGACTAATAACGCCTGGTTCGGTGCCGGTTCCTGCACCGTGCAGGCCGGCGCGGAAAGGGCCCGCCTCTGGCGCTGGGAGCTGGTGCGGACGCCCGTCAGCGACGATGGCGGCGTCTCCGATCCCGGTGTCATGTCGCGTCTGCTGCTGATGAGCGACATTGAGCTGGACCGCACGAGTCAGTACCTGATGCGCTGCGACCGGGTCGATTTTCCGCCAGGTGGGATCGCCTACGCCCACACCCATGCGGGACCGGGGATACGGTGCCTGTTACGGGGAAGAATCGAGGTTCGCGTCGGCGATGAGGCGTTTTCCCGGCAGCCGGGTGAGCCTTGGTTCGAGCGGGGCACCGACCCCGTTCTGGCACTAGCCTCGAGCGACGAGCCCACGAGCTTCGTGCGCGCTATGATCCTGCCCCGTTCCCTGCGGGGGCGGAGTTCGATCCAGTATGTGAGAGCCGAGGACCTGGACAAACCCAAATTACAGGTGTACACGCGTTTTGCCGACGAGTTCATAGACCTGTGACCCTACCCGAAATTCCCCTTGCCCATCGCTCCTCTTCCTCACCGAGTCAACGTAGGGAATGCGAGGTGCCGGGTGACGGTATGCTCCGGCTTTGGGGCAACCGGTTACGCCGCGCCATGGTGGCGATCGTGCTTGATGCCCGAGGGAATGAGAAGCGGCCGCGGGAGAGGTTCGCGCCAGGAGGGGTTGATGGGAACCCGAACCCTGGGAGACCCGCTTCACCCAAAGCGTACGCTCACTTTCCAACTCCCTGTGTGGGGAGGTGCCCCGCCGCCCCAGGTACGTGGTCTCCCACGCCTGTCACACTTGTACCGGCACTAATCTTGGAGGCAGATCATGGCGGCACGGAAAGGACGTAGCGGCTTCAAGAACGGTCCCTCAGGGAGTTCACCCAAGCTCTTCCACACACTTGATCCCTCGGGTCCAATTGTGTCCCGCTTTTGCAGGCTGCCAACAGGCCCCCGAATTGCTCCGGGGGCCTGAATGCGTGCCTAGTTTTGGCAGGAGCGGGAGGATTCGAACCCCCGACCACTGGTTTTGGAGACCAGCGCTCTGGCCAGGCTGAGCTACGCTCCTGCG
>CAJWBT010000445.1 GCA_913020235.1 uncultured Chloroflexota bacterium | reverse complement strand
ACCAGGTCTGCGCCTATTGCATCGTGCCCAAGGTGCGGGGACGCGAGCGCAGCGTTCCGCCGGACACGGTGGTTCAGCAGATTCTGCTCCGGGCGGACCAGGGTTGCCGGGAAGTCGTTCTCACCGGAACTCAATTGGGCGCCTACGGTTACGACATCTCTGGGGCCAGCCTCTTGAGGTTGTTGCAGCGCATCCTGGCGGAGAGCGCCGCGCCCCGCATCAGGGTATCCTCCCTCCAGCCCCAGGAGATCACCTCGGAACTGCTGGAGCTGTGGGAGGACCGCCGTCTATGCCCCCACTTTCATGTGCCACTGCAGAGCGGGAGCGACCGAATCCTGGCGGCGATGCGGCGTCGCTATGACACCGACCGCTTCGCCCGCACCGTGGAGTTGGTCCGCCGGACGGTCCCCGACGCCGGGATCACCACCGACCTGATTGTAGGGTTTCCCGGCGAAGGGGACAGCGAGTTCCAGGAGAGCCATCGCTTCGCCCGGTCCATGCAGTTCAGCGACATGCACATCTTCCCCTACTCCTCCAGGCCGGGGACCAGCGCCGCCTACCTTGCCGGCAACGTCGCGGACCCGGTAAAAAAGGCGCGGGCCGCGGAAATGCTGGGAGTCGCGGCGGAGGGTTTCAAGGCCTTTCGCAGCCAACAACTGGGGAAGACCCGGGCCGTGCTGTGGGAGACGGCGCGAGAAAGCGGTCCCGCCCCGGTGTGGAGCGGACTGACGGATAATTACATCCGGGTCAGAATCGAAGACCGGCGGGACCTGCGCAACTCGATCGCTCCGGCCCGGCTGGTGGACCTGTCCGGAGATTGGGTGACCGCGCAGTCACCCTGACGGGGGTAAGGTCAGACGGCAAATGAGGCGGCGGCTACCCGACACCTCAGAGACAAGAGGCCGGACAGCCGCCGAAACCCCGACCGTGGGAGACACCAAGAGAGTAGCGGATTACGCGGACTACAATGAGACGGGCCGCAGATAACCTGCGTTCCCCCGCCGCTCCAGGTAACCAGCCTTGGTGTCATTTCCGTGATAGAAGACCAACAGCCAGCCCTGGCGCTCGGCCTGGGTCAGCAGATCGCGCTTCTGCTCCAAAGTGACCTCCGGAGAGCTGTCGAAGGCGGAGATCACCGGCAGGTTCAGGTGATGTGGCGTGGGGACAATGTCTCCCAGGAAAACCACCCTCTCTCCGCCGTGGTTGAACATTACCATCTGGTGACCCTTGGCATGGCCATCGGTCACGATCACGTTTAGCCCGGGGAAAATCTCCGTGTCCCCGTCCAGCAACTCTAGCTGGCCCCGCTCTTCAATAGGCTTGAAGTTGTCCGTCCGATGAATAGCGTGGCAGCGCTCGTTAGGGTTGCAGGCTTCGTCCCAACAAGCCTGTTGAACGTAGTACGTGGCTTTTGGGAACGTGGGCATAACGTTGCCGGTACGGTCCAGCCGGGTGCAGCCGCCGCTATGATCGAAGTGAAGATGAGAAAGAACTACTGCATGAATATCCTTTGGGGTTAGCCCCATCGCCTTGAGGCCTTTGAGCAACCGGCTGGGTACCAAACCCAGGGTTTCCTTGTCATTGTCGGCGTCTTTGGACCCGACCCCCGCATCGACCAACACGTTGCGCCCACAAACTTGGAGCAGCGTGCAGTTTAGCCCAAGAGTCATCCGGTTTTTCCGGTCGGTGACAACGTTGTTCTCCCAGGCCATTTTGGGCACTTGCCCGAACATGGAGCCGCCATCAAGCTTGATGACACCATCACTGATGATTTTGACAGCTGTCGACATCATCTTATTCACCCAATCCCTCTCGCAAAAATTGCTTTAAGCTCGCACCCGTCGAAGCTATCCCCGTCCCCGGAAGAAAGAATAATATCTATGATGACGTAAACCGGTGTATGTAACGATGGTGCTCAGGGACGTTTCCCGACGGGGCATGGCGCCGGCTAAACCGGCCGCCGCGCATGTCCTTGAAAAAGCCATGGCAATTGCTCAGTGGCCACCTCCTTTAATCTGATCGAATTCCGATCGCATTCCCTTGGCCGGCACCGCTTTCCCACCCAAACGACAGCCCAGCCGGTGCACGTTATGTCTACTGGAAGCCGCCGCCAGTCCCCCCTTATAGTCAATAATGATAATGGGAGGGAACCCCACCGAATGTCAAGGGCGAAATGAGCAATTTCTTGGCAATTTCTAAAACATTGTTGAAATTTGCTTTCAAACTCCTCCTAGCCATTGTTCAGCTTTTCGTTCCATCCCGGCCCTCAAGCGGGCACCAATTTGACCGGGGGAAGCCGAACAGGTCCTTGAGCAGGCCCAGGGAGAAGCGGTCCGCAACGTCTTGAGATACAGGGGCGAAAGATCCGGTCCTCTCCCCTATACGAAGTGCCTCGCACCAATACCATCATCCCGAGGAGCGAGGCGACAATGTCATGCCGAGGCGCGACGCGACACTGTTATTCCGAGGAGCGCAGCG
>CAJWBT010000444.1 GCA_913020235.1 uncultured Chloroflexota bacterium | reverse complement strand
CCTCCCGGTACATGGCTTCGTAGGCCTCTTCCAGGCTGTCTACTTCGATGGTGTCGGAAGGGTGCATCATACCTCCGCAAAAGGCTCGCCGGGCTCCCCTCGGCGGGGTCTTGCCTCAAAAGCACGTTGGAATATGTCACCCCGAGTGAAGCGAGGGGTCTGGGGTGGTGAGTCCAGGCTGCCATGGAGGATCCCCGCACCAGATTCCTCGTCGCTTCGCTCCTCGGAATGACAGAGTAGCTTCGCTCCTCGGAATGACAGTTTTGAGGCAAAGCCCCTCGGCGGGTGCCCCGATGTCCGGCTGGTTATTAAAGGTCATTGGATATCGCCCCAATCCCCTGTGGGTAGCCCCCTATGAAGGTCATTGGATATCGCCGTGATCCCCTATGGGTAGGCCCCTATGAAAGGAGGCGGCGAACGAGAGGCTGGCCTCCTAGCGCGCTGAATTCCGAGGGCGGAGCGGTCGCGACGGGGAGGGAGACCGCGCCGGGGTTGCCGAAAACTGTCTCCTCGGGCCAGGCCGCCGGCTCCGGCTGATGAACTACACCCCTGCCCACGGACCAGAGTTTCTAGAACCGCAATAACTTGAGGAACTGTTTGTCGCTCCGGTGGGGGCCGACCACGGCGAGCCTGAGCTTGTCCCCGTCGAACAATCGCCGAGCTACTCTGGCGACGTCGGAGGTGGTGACGGCGTCGATCTTCTGGATCGCCTCGTCCAGCGAGGCTACCCGGCCCTGCAGAAGCTCTTGAGACGCCAGCCACGATGCCACCGCCCGAGTGTCTTCCATCCGCAGCAGCAACCTGCCCTTGGTGTACTCCTTGGCTTTGGTCAGCTCCTTGGGAGAAGCCTCCTGATGCATCCCTTCCAGCTCGCCGACCACCGCTCGAACCGCTTCTCTGCTCTTCTTCGGCTCAACACCGCAGTAGATCACCACCGAGCCACAGTCCCGGAAATGGCTACTTGAGCTGCTGACTTCGTAGGCCAGGCTCTGCCGTTCCCGCAGATTCAGAAACAGGCGGCTGCTCATCCCGTCGCCCAGCATTACGTTGAGCATGGCAAGGCTGAAGCGGTCCGGGTCCTCCAGGGAGATGCCGGGCAGCGCGATACAGAGGTGGGTCTGGTCAGTGCGGCGTTGCTCCATTCGGACAACGGGGCCGCCATCAACGGTTGTTACCCGCTCCCAGTCCAGGGCCGGCTGGGCCTCCCAACTCCCCGTGGCTTTTTCCACCTGGTCCAGCACCTCTTGGTGGGAGATGTTGCCGGCGACGGCCACCACGGTGTTGGCGGGGTTGTACTGACGGTGCATGTACTCGTGGATACTATCCCGGGTGATCTGACTAACGGACTCGGCGTTGCCCCCCACGTCCCGGCCCATGGCCTGATCCGGCCACAGGGCTTCATCGATAAGCAGGTCAACTTTGTAGGTGGGGTGGTCGTTGGTCATCCGAAGCTCTTCCTGGATGACCTCCCGCTCCTTTTCCACCTCGACGGGGTCCAGCAGCGGGTTGATTATCATGTCCAGCAACACGGAAAAAGCCGACCGGAAGTGGTGCTTGGCAACCTTGCACCAGAAAACGGTCATTTCCCGGTCGGTGCTGGCGTTCATCACGCCGCCGACCCCTTCGATGGCCTCGCTGACTTCTCTGGAGGAGGGCCAGTGTTTGGTTCCCTTGAAGGGCAAATGCTCGATAAAGTGGGAGATTCCGGCTTGTTCCGGGGTCTCGTAACGCGAGCCGGAGCCGACGCAGATGACCATGGACACCGACATGGTATGGTCCATGGTCGAGGTCAGGAGCCGAAGCTGATTATCTAGGACGGAACGTTGGAACATGTTGATCCCAATCTCGCGGGCGCCGGAACTCGGCCCTTGCCGGTGCCCGCCGGGGGGCATCTGGCAGAGGCTTCGGTTGCTCGGAACCCGGGAAGGTTCTTGGCGGGTGTGGATGGCGCCACAGGACGACGGCTATTGGGCAACCCAGGCTACGTCTCCGCAAAGGTCTGGGGGATGGGGCTGAGAGGCGAAGACCTGATATTCCTGCCGGGCTGTGCCGATGGTGGTGTCGTCGCCGTGTCCGGGGTAGACCGCCGTTTCGTCGGGCAGCACCAAGAGCTTGCGGGTGATGCTATCGATGACCTGTTTCAAGGCCTCGGGACTGCGGGTCTTGCCGGGGCCCCCGGGGAACAGGGTATCGCCGGAGAAGAGGTGCTTCCCCACCAGAAAACAGACGGCGCCGTCGGTGTGGCCGGGGGTGGCCAGCACCTGGAGTTCCCGATTGCCGAATTTGATGACATCTCCGTCTTCCAGATTGTTTGCCGGGGGCTTGGGAAGCGCGCCGGCGTCTTTGGTACCGATGCCCACGGGGGCGCCGACACTGCCGGTAATCTCGTCAAACCCCAGCAGGTGGTCTCGATGGTTGTGGGTGATCAGAATATTCTTAATCCGGACATCGCCGATGGCATTCAGAAGCTTTTCCGGCTCGGCGGGAGTGTCGA
>CAJWBT010000443.1 GCA_913020235.1 uncultured Chloroflexota bacterium | reverse complement strand
CGGATAGCCCACCAAGCCGTAGTTGACGCTCTCCTCCGTCTCCCGCATCTGCCGGACTTTTTCCTTGAAAGTGGGCACCCGCATGAGCCAGCCCAGGGGGGTCACCATGCTGAGCAGCGTGTGGAGGGCCATAACCTCCGGAACGTGGGACTGGACGAAAACGATGTGGTGTTCCGGGTCGATCCCGGCGGCCAGCCAGTCCAGCACCATCTCCTCAATATTGGGCTGTATCTCGGTTGTCTCGCTGGGGTCCTCGATGGTGGTCAGCGCGTGGATGTCCACGGCGCAGTAGATGCAATTGTACTCCCGCTGCAATCGCACCCAGTTTTGCAACGCTCCCAGGTAATTGCCCAGGTGGAGCATCCCGGTGGGCCGCATGCCGGAAAAGATAACGCCCTTGGAGTCCAGGGGCGATTCGCTGTCTGAAGCCATCGTTAGTGTCCAAATGCCGCCGATTTATCGGCGGATTCCCGTAATGCCACGGAGTCTAGCATAACCGGTAGGGAGCGGCAAGGAGAATCAGACACCGTGCCGCCTCAGCGAGAGTTCCCCTGGCCTTCCGAAGGATTCACTACAAGACGCCGGGAGGTCGTCAACCGGGCCAGCTCGCTGGGAGCCCGTCAGATGGAACGTCACCCGGCCATCCACTTGAAGTGCTTGGAGATCAGCCGGTGAAACCCCCAACCGAAGTTGCTGACGTGGGGCAATCCGGTGGTCTGCCATCGCTCAAGCTCCGCCCGCGCCTCCGGGTGCTGCTTTTCACCGCGCCGGAGGGAGGGAAGGACCTCCTCGCCCTCACACTCGTACAGGGCCAGGTACTTGGGTCCGGTGTTGACCCGGGCTAGAGCCGGATGGTCCAGGGCCCGGAAGCGGCCCGCCATGACGTATCCCGGCACCTTTAGCAGGTTGGGCACGTGGGACTCGGTGTACCAACGGTCCCACTGGGCTTCATGGGCCGGGTCAACGTCGGCGGTCACGATGCTCAAGGGCCGGTCGGAGAGGAGGAGGGGTTCCCGGAGCGGAGCCCCGCTGATCTGCTCGTACACGTTGCTGAGGCGGTCCGACAGTCCCTGGAGGCCTTGCCATACGGCGAACTCTTTCGCGGCAACGGGGTGCAGGTCCGGGCCATCCCGCTGGAGCAGGACCGGCAGGTCATCCTGGCTGCGCACCCCGTAAAGGGCGGTGAACCGGTTATCGTCATCGAGGCCCACGTACCGCTGGGCCCACAGGTAGCCGGGGATACGTAGGAGGTTGGGGAGGTGGCTGTTGTACCAGAGGTTGAAGGCCTCCAGGTGCTCTGGGGCGCAGGTCACTCGCACCATCAGGAGTAACGCTCTACTCTGCATCTTCCGCCGCCGCCTCCAGCACGCCTCCGGAGTACGCCGAATCCTCGATCCCTCGCTGCATGCCTCGGAGGTAGGCTATCTGTCCGCCGTGCTGGTTGAATTCCCAGATAAGCTGCTGGAACATGGTCGCCAGTGTAATCCGGCCGCCCCTGGGGTTTGAAATCGTCACATTTTCGAGCGCATAGTCATCTAGGCCCTCAAGAAACTCTATCGCTTTGTTCCTCGCCATCTCGGCATAGGCGAGAAGAACCGGCACCGGAGGAGCGTCGAACTCCTCCAGTTGCTCGGCCGTGAACCCGTAACCGGTGTCGTTGGGGTCCAATGGCAGCCGCTCGAACTGGCTGGCCCAGCCTTGCTCCCACAGTTGCGGGGCTTCCAGGGCCCGGCTGTGGACCCAGCGGTCCAGGGTCCGGGCGTAGTGCCAAACCAGAAACCCGATGGACATGGATTGGGGGTTAGGACGCCACGCAAGCTCTTTTTGAGTCAGGCCTTCCACCGAGCGGATCATGGATTGGAAGTTCTGGTCGAGGCACCGCTGTATGAACGCTTTCAGGGCCATTTCCTGCTCCCGCCGGGCCGCTAGCCGGCCACTTACCGCCGACCGTACCGGGACAAGCCCGTAACATCCCTCGGACCAGCCTGGACGCCGGCGGCTTCACGAGGCTAACCGCGCCGGGGCCGCCCCTTGCGCCCAAAAAAAACGAGGGGCTTAGCCCCTCGCATTGATCGTTGGGCCCGCATTCGGTGAAGGGGAAGGTTTACTCCTCGCCGGAGTCGAACCCCTCGCCCAACTCGCTGAGGAACTTCTCGATATTGGGAGAAAGCTTCGCTGTGGGTTCCGGCTGCTCGGCCCCCGACTCCTCAGAGTCAAGCTGAGCGTCGTAGTACGCTTCCATCTGCTGGATCAGGTCTTTCAGCTCCGAATTTCGCTCGACAGTGGCGCTTAGCTCCCGGTACTGCCGTTGCCCGCGCCGCATCGGGGCCAGGTCTGCCGGAATGGTGTCGTATACCGAGGATAGAACCTCGATCATCCGTGAGGTGCCGGCGTAGTCCTCTTCGAGCTGGACGTACTGGGGAAGGTGCACCATGAAGTTGATGGATTCGATATCAGACCGGTCGATCCCCTCTGAGAGCAGGTTCATGATCGTCG
>CAJWBT010000442.1 GCA_913020235.1 uncultured Chloroflexota bacterium | reverse complement strand
TCATCGCTCCGGTAGCCTTCGCCATGATGGCCAACGGCATCTCCAACGACCTGGACACCAACGGCATCCTGATTGCCCTGATCTATACCGGGTTGCTGCTTACGGTGCTGGTGTTCCTGAGCGTTACATTCAGCTCCGTGGTCACCAACGCCCCCGGCTCGCTCGCGATGATTTACGTCCTCTGGTATACCGCCATATCCCTGCTACTGGCCGTCCAAGCCGAGGAGTTCACCCCGGTAGGGGTCCTGGGCCGGATGCCGGAAGTGCTGCAGGGGCATTTCGAGTGGTCCACCCACTGGCCCATCATGGCGGCCTTGGCGGTCCCACTCGTGGTGCTGCCACCGCTGGGCATCCGTATGTTCGGCCAGCGGGATCTGTAGGCTATAGTCTAAGCTGTGCTCGGTGAACTAGGTGCGCCCCAACACGTTGGGGCGCACCTGCTCTTTTGTCTGAGACCGTGTCCGCCGTCGGTGGACGTTAAAGGACGCAAGAAGTCAAACGCATAACCCGAAACTCGTTGGATCGAGTCCGGCCCCCGCTGCCAAAACCCGGATATGAAGTGCCCCGGCCTCTCTTGCGGCCGGGGCGTTTGTAATGACGGCGTCCAGTGCCCAGCCGGGTAGGTGGAGATTATCGGCAGCCGGAGCAGGCTCCGGGGCCTAGGCGCAGGCGGCGATGCCCACCTGGACCAGGTCCCGCACCTCCTCCGGTGAGTAACCCGCCAGGCCCGTGAGCACCTCCTCGGTGTGCTGGCCCACCTCGGGGGCGGCGCCCCCCACCTGTCCCGGGGTCTGGCTAAGGTTCACCATCACCCCCAGGGTCCGCATGGGCCCGTGGACCGGGTGGTCCACGGTGATTACGTACCCATTCTCCGTCACCTGAGGGTCCTCGGCCACCTCGGCATAGGACTGGACCTTGGCCGCGGGGCAATCGTGCTCCTTGAGGGCCTGGTCCCACTCCGCCCGGGTGCGGGTGAGGAAGACGCGGTCCAGAATGGTGATGAGTTCCCGGTTGTTCTCGGCTCGGCGGTCACCTTCGCAGAAACGGGCGTCCTGGGCCAGTCCGGGCTTCCCGATGGCTTGGCAGAACGAATCCCAGAAGAGGTCGCTCTCGGTCATGGCCAGGTAAATCCACTTGCCGTCGCGGCAGCGATACAGGCTTCGGGTGGGGTTCAAGATGCTGGCGCGCTCCGGTGGCTGAGGGTCTTTCCCGGTGCTCAAGCAGCCCTCCAGAAGCAACTCGCCGGCGTTGAGCATGGCCCCCAGGAGGGAGACGTTTACCTCCTGGCCCAGCCCGGTGCGCTCCCGAGCCAGCAGCGCCACGCAGATGGCATAGGCCACCTGGATGCTGGAGGTCATGTCGGCGGCGCCGTACACCCCGGCGGTGGCGGGCTCGCCCTCCACGCTGGTGCGCATCATATTGAGGAACCCGCCTCGGGCTTGCGCGGCGACGTCCACCCCCGGCAGGTCGGCGTCGTCCCCATGGGGCCCGTAGGTGTTCAGGTGCAAGTAGATAATGGAGGGGTTGTAGCGGGACACCGTGGCGTAGTCCAAGCCCATGCGCCTTAGAGACGGCATTCTAAGGCTCGTGACCATGACATCGCAGTGGGGGACGAGGCGATAGAGGGCGTTCCGGCCCTCTTCCTCGCGCAGATTCAGGGCCACCGACCGCTTCCCCCGGTTGGCCGATTCAAAGAAGTAGCTGTAGGAGCAGGCGGGGAAGAAGTTGGCGTTGCTCGCGGTCGCGGTGTGCCGGGAACGGTCCCCGATGCCCGGGTCCTCGATCTTGATGACCTCGGCCCCCATGTCCGCCAGGTCCCGGACGCCATAGGGTACGGCGGCCATCATAGCGAGTTCCAGTATGCGGTATCCTTCCAGGGGCAACGGCACGGTGCACCTCCTGGGCCGATTGGGATGCGGCGGAGTCCCTCATTCGAGGAAGCGGGCGGCGGTCTAGGCCTTGGCCCCGTCTTCACCCAGAGCGACGATGCCCTCCCCATGGAGTTGCCGGATCTTATGTTGGGAGTATCCCAGAAGCTCTTCCAACACCTCCGCTGTGTGCTGCCCCGTCCTGGGCACAGGATCGTAGATGGGCTGGTGCTTGGAGAGGTTGACAGGGTTGCGAACAATGGGGACGGGCTTGCCCTCGACGCCATCCACGGTGATAACGCAGCCCAGGGCCTGGGCCTGAGGATCGGCCAGGGCGGCATCCAGGGTCGTCACCGGGGCCACCGGCACTCGGGCCTCCACCAGGCGCTTGTACCAGTACTCGGTGGGCTGCTGGACCGTGACCTCATGCACCAGGTTCAGGAGTAGCCGCTTGTGCCTCATCCGCTCCGCCTCGGTGGCGAAACGAGGGTCATCCGCCCACTCCGGCCGGTCCAGGGCCTGGCAGAAGGGGGGGAAGGTACGGTCTCCCAGGATGCCCAGGGTGATGTGGCCATCCGCGGTGGGAAAGATGCCCGCCAGGCTGAGCATGCCCACCGACCAGCCGGGGGCGCGGGGGACCTT
>CAJWBT010000441.1 GCA_913020235.1 uncultured Chloroflexota bacterium | reverse complement strand
CCTCCGGTAGAGGGTATTATAACCCCTGCCCGACTATCCCGTTGTCAAGGCAAATCGCGCATATTGCACAAGATGTAGTAATTTCTGAGGGGCTGGCTACCAGGTGGAGAATAGCTGCGCCTCTTCGTTGAAGAAGGAGCATTCCGGGCCGGTGGTGACGCCTATAGGGGGATAAACTTCGAAGGTGACGAGAAGGTGACGAAGCGGGCTGGAGCTAGGCGGATGAAAGGGCCGGCCGCCCATGGAAGGCTGACATGACAACCCAGCCCGCTGTGAGGCGGCGCCTTAGCTGACCGGGGATGGGAGGATATCCTGAGGCACTGGGACCGCCCCGAGGCCACGGCGGACCGGAGGGAGCGCCCGGCTTCTATTCCTCGTCTTCGCGTTCGATGTGGTCGGCGACAACCCGCGACACCGCTTCCGAGGCTGCGGTGCTGGAACGGGCGGTTTGTCTCGAATCGCCCCAAGCGGCGGCTTCAACGTAATTCTTGAACTCCCGGGCCATGCCACAAGATTGGCAAATCCCCAGGCTCATAGGCCCTGTGGCCGGTTGAATTACCCAGTGATGCCGGCACTGGGGTACATTTTCGACTTCCGCGGCTGGGGTTAGCGATGCAGACTGCGTCATTTCGTTGTTCCTCTGATTCGTCGACGATTATTGTACCACACTTTACCGGGTTTCGTCAATATCACACCGTATATGTCAGTCAAACATCCGTGCGCCGGGAATGCTCAGGCAGAAGGGCCCTGGACACATGAACGATTTCTGGAATCAACCCCAAGGGGTAAACATAGCTGGGCCTTTTCGAATTGGCGTATTGCCGCATCGACCAAGGGTTGCCGGCCCCGGGGCTCGCTCTGCCGGGTTTCTGCTAGCCTTTTGCTGACACTAGGTTTGATGCAGCAGGCGGGCCGAAAGGTTCTAGCGGGATGCTCCATGCCCTGGCGGCCCGGCTAGCATCGGGTCTGATCTCCCACCCGCCGGCCATCAAATGGCAATATCGCCCTTGGGTGCCCAATGGTGAAGGGGGGTAGTGATTCGGAACGGAGTAGAGAAATGCGGAAGGACGAAGGAGGATGAAACAGTGGGACCAAGGGTAGGCCGGCAGTCTCAGGGAGTGGCCATCGCACAACCGGTCAGGCCAGGCGCGTGATCTCCTGGGTCGTTACTCTGGTGACTCCCCAGCCGGACAGCCAGGCGGAGTGGCGGCCGTCGCCACCAGCAACCACGACCACGATGTCATCTGCGGACAGGGCAATGGGCACCAGGGTGTCGGGATTGGTCTGGTCGATCCAACGCGGCCAGTTGCGGTTGCCGTAATGGCCGACGTCTTTTAGCTGGTGGATCGGCATGCGGGCGTTCTGGTAGACGTACTCCCTGACGTCGGCCTTGGACAGCCCGGACGCGTGAATGTCGACGGCATGCTCGGGGCACAGCACCAGCACGATTTGGGTACCGGTGCCGATCTGATAGTAGTTGGAGACCCCGGTCGACTTCATGGTGTCGACAATGGAGCGGAGGACCTCGATGCCGGTGGGAACAGTGGTTTCCATCACGATGCTGATGCCCCGGATGCCGGCTACTGTGACGATGCTGGCGGAGGGGTCGTATCCCATCTCCACGTGGCGCGGCTCCCAGGGGCTGCGGTCCTCATTTTCGGAAAAGCAGAGACTATACCTGGCCGGTAGTGACAGTGTCGCCTTGTCCATTTCCCCTGGGATCAACCCGCCCAAGTTGCGGATGACCAGGCGCACCGCGCGGCCGATGGAGGCGTTGGGCCGGTAGCCCGGGCCGAAGCAGCCGGCATCCCCATTGATGCCCAACTCCTTGACCACGGGCCCGTTGACAATGATGGCCGGGGCGGCGCCACCGTGGGTGGCCGAAACGCCGGCCACGTTGAATTCCTTTTGGAGCACTGCCTTGACTACGGCCACCACCACGGGGAAGTACTCAGGCCGGCAGCCGGCCATGACTGCGTTCACCGCCAACTTCTCCAGCGTGACCCGGGCGTTGCGCGGCTGGATCACCCCCAGAAAGAGGGACGGGTCTTCACCGTATGTCAGCAGCATCTGGCGGACCAGGTCCTCGGTGGGCGGAACCACCGGCAGGCCATCGGTCCAGCCCTGCTGTGAACAGTAGTCCTGGATCGCGTCAAATGAATCCTGGACCTGGACGCGACGCGACTGAAGGGCCAAGGGATTCGCCATGCTAGTCCTCAGTGGTTTATTGATGGCTCGGCCCGGCTCTACCCGGCGGCGGGCTAGTCGCCGGTAAGGTGTCCCACGATTTCTGGGGCAAACTCGCGGGCCATCTGACGGACCTCCTCAGAGGTGCGGGTGGCCAGAGGGCTGGGCAACACCACTATACGGACGCCCGGCATCCCCAAGAAGGTCGCTCGGGCCCGGGCGGCCCGGGTAAAGCTGCTGGTTATCACGCTGACCGACGGAACCCCTTTGGACTCGGTTACTACGGTGTCGTGGAGACCCCACGCCGTGCAGGACCCTCAATCCGCGATTCCGTGGAT
>CAJWBT010000440.1 GCA_913020235.1 uncultured Chloroflexota bacterium | reverse complement strand
CCGGTTCCCAGCACACCCGACAGCCAGCCCCACTGGAACACGGAGACGATCACCCCAAAGGCCACGCCCAACGACACCAGGGTCATCAGAGCAGCCTTGATGGGGATCAGGATAGAGCGGAAGACCATCGCGAGGAGGAGCATGCTCAGGCCGACGACCAGAAGGAGGAAGATCGGCAGGCTACCGGAAATCTTGTCCGCGATGTCTATGAACGCCGCGGTCTGGCCACCCACCAGCGGGGTCGCCCCGGTGCCCCGCATTTCCCGTGGCAACACGTCCCGCAACTCTTGGACCAGAACATCGGTCCTCGGGTCCTGAGGCGCAAACTCCGGAAAAACGCTGACGATAGCCGCGGTCGACTCCTTGTTGAACACCACCGGGGAGACGCTGGCCACACCGTCCACCCGCTCGATGATGGAGGGCAACCCTTCAACGGCCGGCACGGCGCCGGGATTATCGATGGCCACGGCAACCAGCACCTGGCCGTTGAAGCCAAGGCCGAAGCCCTGGGCCAGCAGGTCATAGGCGCGTCGCGTCGTCGAGGATTCGGGGTTGTTGCCGGCGTCGGAGGAGCCAAGACGCAGATCGAGGGCGGGAGAGGCGACCAGCGCGGCGATGGCCAGCCCCACCACCAGGAACACTGCGGGCCTGCGCTGGATCGTGCGGGCCCATCGCATGGTGAAACTGTCCTCCTGGATGATGTTGCGCGTGGACAGGCCGGGTATTGTCCACCGGTCCACGCGGCGTCCCACCAGCCTCAGCACAGCAGGCAAGACCAGCACGGCAATCAGGGCCGTGCAGCCCACCAGAATAGCCGCCGCCGTGCCAAGATAGGCCACGAAAGGGATGCCCACGGCCCACAGACCCAGGAGCGAGATGATCACCACCGAGCCGGCGAAAACCACCGACCGCCCGGCAGTCTCCGCCGCCCTCACCACGGAGTCTTCCACGCTGAAGCCGTTGTGCAGGGACTCACGGAACCGATTGACGATCAAGAGGGAGTAGTCGATCCCCACGCCGATGCCTATCATGGCACTGAACTGGGTAGTGAACGAGGGCATGTCCACGAAGGCAGCCAGGATCGTGGCCAACATGAAGCCCGGGACGAGCCCCATGAGGGCCGTCATGATGGGCAGCCCCATGGCTACCACGGACCCGAAAGCGATGAGGAGGATGATCGCGGCTGCGATGACGCCTATGATCTCCGAGGTGCCGGGCGGCTCTTGCTCAATTGCGCTTGCCACCGGCCCCCCCAATTCGACCTGAAAGCCGACGGCATCGGCTTCCGCCCTCAGGTCCACCAGGGCATCCAGGCTATGGCTGTCAAGCTCAAACCCCTGGCGGGCGTACTGGGTCGATATTCGCGCAATAGTGCGGTCGTCCGAAATGGCGCCTTTCCGGTCGTAGGGGTCGGCAACCTCCGTGACCTGTGGGAGGACACTCAGGTCCGCCACGAGCGCTTCGACCCGCTCGCGAGTGGCGGGGGTATCCAGCCCGTCAGGAGCGTAGATTACCACCGTGGCAGAGCCGCCAGCCTGACGCGGGAAGCGTTCCTCCAGTAGATCCATGACTTCCTGGGATTCGGTCCCCGGAATGGAGAAACTATCGACGAATTCCCCACCTGATAACGTCGCAACCACAATGAGCAGGATGATTACGGCCAGCCCACCCGGAATTACA
The DNA here is from genome assembly GCA_913020235.1 of uncultured Chloroflexota bacterium. The sequence goes on along the minus strand of CAJWBT010000440.1, from coordinate 846 downwards.
CGCCAAGGGTGGCGAGTGGCAAAGCGAGGCCACCTCTCAAACAGCAACGACGGTTTCCTGTGCAAGAACTCAGCCTCCTGTCTAATCGAGTACTGTGTCACGTACTAGGTCAATGGAGAGACGCCTTTGGTTCTGCTTGCTTCGGGTCGCTACTGGATTCAAGAATCCCGCGAAGCCCGCCTGAAGCAAACGGTACCTGGGCCAATATGGTATCCACCACCTTCCATCCCCCATTCAGCACTGCCCCGGATGAGATGACTTCAGCCTTCAATCGGGTCGCTGACCGGTCTCCCTGCACCTCGCACCCGTTGGTGGGCATGGGATGGAAAGGTTTCAGATGATCCCCTCCTGTTTCAGCCGTTGTACGTCATCCTCGGACATTCCCAGCCGCTCGACGTAGATCTCGTGATTATGCGCCCCCATCTCGGTCGGACCGGTGAACCGGATTCTACCCGGTGTCCGGCTCATTCGCGGGAAGGTGTTCTGCATGCGAACACTCCCAAAATCAGGGTCATCCACCGACACCACCGACTGGCGAGCTTTGGCCTGCGGGTCCTCCATGAATTCGGCGGTGTTGTACACGGGGCCAATGGCGGCCTCCGCCTGCTCAAACCTCTCGATCACGATTTCCCTGGGGTATTGGAGAATCCAGTCCGCCACCAGAGTATCCACCTCATCGGCATGTTCGGCCCGAGCCTCGGGCGTGGCGTACCGTGGATCGTCGGCCAACTCATCGCCGCCGACGGCCTGCAAGACCCGCCGGGCGATGGACGCCGTGGACGCGGAAAGGGCAACCCAGTTGCCGTCGCTACACATGTAGAGGTTACGAGGCCCGCCGCCTCCGCT
>CAJWBT010000439.1 GCA_913020235.1 uncultured Chloroflexota bacterium | reverse complement strand
GCGCCCTGGGCTCGACCCGCTGCCCCGCGTGCATCTGCACCCGGCCAAACTTGATGTTGATGTTGGGCAGAGCCACCCGCCTAACCATCACCGTGCAAAGGGTCGGCGGGGCCAGTTGCCCGCGGTAGCCGGCGGCCTTGGCGGCTGCCTCGTCGAGATACACGGGGTCGGTCTCGCCGAGGGCCCCGGTGAAGGTGTCAATCAGCTCCTTGGTCACCTCAAAAGGGCCGGCCCGGTGCTCCTTCCCGTATAGAGAGCGGTCGTATTCCAGTTCCATTACCACTTATCAATCTCCCTCTGCGGAGTCACCGGGGCGTAGTCGGCATTCCCCCGCCGCGGCGTTCCGGAGTTGTCGTAGCGCCGTTACGTGCCGGCGGCGCCGTTTCGGGTCTCTTCCAGCCAGACCGGATGGTACTGGCCGGCGAGGAGGGCCTCAACCAGGTCTTGCTCGTTGCCGACCGGCGTCTGAAAGTTGGTGAGGCAGGTGCCGATGTGACTGGCCAGGTGGGCATCACTGCCGCCGACTCCCCGGTAGCCAAACTTGGCGACCAGGTCCGTAGCCCGTTCGTTCTCCCCTTGCCGGTTTCCGCCGTTAAGCAACTCGACAATCTGAACTTCTTCGAACGTCTCTCCCCGGTCCATGAAGTCCACCAACCCGATGCCGAAGCGGCCGGGGTGGGCAGGAATTGCCAGGCCGCCGTGCTTCCGGGCTGCCTTCATCAACTCGTGGGAGTCCATCCGAACGTCGCCAAAATCGATTTCATTGACCAGGGCCTCGGTTACTCCGTACACCAGGAAGTGTCCGTACCGGGTATCCAACTCCGAGCCCTTCATGACCAGCACGTCGTATTCGCCGGCTATCTCCGAGTAATCCTTGTCGAAATCGAACTTCCGGTGCTCCGTGAGGACGATGCCGTCGATTGTGTAGCCCCGCTTGCGGAGCACTTGAATCCATTTTAGATATTGTTCCACGGTGGCCCGGGAGTCGTCCGAGGATATGGAGTGGCTGTGCAGGTCCAAATACATATTGACGGCGGTGCCTCCCAAATCGGTCGCTGGATTTCAGAATGGCCGGTGAATCGCCCGAAGTAGCGGTGGGAAAACCGAGGCTAGGGCGGAGGGCCGACCGTGACAATGATAACGGTTGGCGGTAGATTCATCAACCACCCTGGCGTTTTCCCGAGGTGCCCGAGGTCATTTCCCGGTGACCGAATCGAGCCACCGGGTGAACCGGCCGGCCAGGGCAACCGGGTCTTCCAGCAGGAAAGGTACAGAGGCGTTTCCGGGTGCGATCTTCATGAGGATGAAGCCCGGTCCCTGGTTGTTCACCGCCTCGGAAATCGATTGTTTCAGGGTTTCCAAGTCGTCGGCCTTCCAGGTGCGGAGGCCGCACTCGGCGGCGATGGCCGCTAGGTCCAGCCGGGTCGTGAAGGTCGGCTGACCGCCGGTGGAGGCGTATTGCTCGTTGTCCAAGACGACCAGTAGCAGGTTCTCCGGTTGTAAGTATCCAATCGTGGTCAAGGCGTTCAAGTTGGTCAGCATCCCCCCGTCTCCCTCAACGCCCACCACCCTTCGCCCGGTGTCCCCCTCCAAGCCCAGGCTCAAACCCAGGACGATGGGCCCAACCAGGCCCATGGCTTCCACCACCAGCAGGTGGTTCTCCCGGCGTTCCACCGCCGCCATTTCCCGGCTGGTGGCCCCGCAGGTAAAGACCACCGGGTCGTCGGGGAACTGCTGGGATATGAGGCGCAGGGCCTCGATTCGCGCAACTGTCATCGATTTGCCGCTCTACTCTTTGAGGTTGACGAAGACCACAATGGGCCGGCAGGTTATTTGGGCGTACTCGAAGGCCTGTTGGATGGCCCGGGGCCAGTTGTCGAGGGGTACCCGGTAGTCCAGCACGAAAGCCTTCATCCGCATCGTTTCAACCATGTCCACCGCGGTCTCGGAGAACATAAAGGCGGCGGCGTTGTACTCGCCGAACCCGCCCCGCCGGATCGCCAAGAGCAACATCGGGGCATGGTAGGCCATGGCATAGGTGGTCAGGGCGCCGATGGAGTTGCCCAACCCGGTGTCCTGGTAGAAGAGCACTCCCTTCTTCCGGGTCATGGCCAGGCCCGAAGCGATGCCGATACCCTCCTCTTCCCGCGCCACCGCGAAGGAGCGGACGCCGGGGCTGCCCTCGAAGTGGGCGATGACCGGTGCGCCGAAGCTGTCCGGGACGTGGATGAAGAACTCGATGCCGATGGCTTCCAGCCCTTCAATCACCGCGACGCAGGCGTTCTCGGGATAACCCATAGCTCAACCTTGACGAGTGGCTAGTACTCAGTCAGCCTCATAATGATGTCATTCTGCGGGAGCGGGGCGACGGAAGAATCTCCCTCCCAAGGTGAGACCCTTCACTTCGTTCAGGGTGACACTACTATCTTTTGGTTGACCGAGTGGCTAGATCGCTCCTGGTCTTTCGCCGCAACCACTTTTCGTCTTGCCCACTTTATGGCATCAGCGTCGGCCGCGCAACTTCCGCT
>CAJWBT010000438.1 GCA_913020235.1 uncultured Chloroflexota bacterium | reverse complement strand
GCGGCGCAGAGGAAGAACACCCAATCCTCGTGTCCGGTGATCCACAGCACCACCAGAATAAGGAACGGTCCCACGAAGCGGGAGCCGTGCTGGGTGGCCTGATAGAGAGAAACGGCGTTGAGGATGCTGTCTCTGGGCACCAAGTTGGCCAGCAGGGCCTGAGCGGAAGGCATCTGGGTGGCCCTGGCCGAGCCGTTGAGGATCGCCAGCAGCAGCACGTGCCACGCTTCGACGGCGCCGGACGCCACCAAGACCGCCAAAATCACTATGTGCGCCAGGTTTATGCCGTAGGTGTAGGCCAGGACGGTGCGCCGGTCAAAACGGTCCGACAGGTATCCAGCAAGGGGGGAAACAAGGACCGAAGGGATCATGGCGGCAAAGGTAACGTATCCGGTCCAGGCCGGCGAGCCCGTGAGCTGAAGGACCAGGGCGGCCCGCGCCACGATCAGGGCCCAGACTGCGGACTGGGAGGACAGCGTGGCCAGCCAGAGCTTACGGTACTCGGGGTACTCCAACGACACCAGGAACCGGGACCTGATTAGCCGGCCTGCCTGGGCCAAACTGGTCACCTTTGTCGCTCCACAGTCCTCCGTTTACTCAATGCGGTGTCCAACGCGCTTTGGTCCCGAGCATCACCGCCCCGGCGTTGAGCTTGCGGCGACCCCATCGGCGCCAGCCAGCTTCCCCGGAGCGCTCTGTAACCGTGGGCCGGTTCGGCCCCGCAGTCCTACCTGGGCGAATAGGGGGTAGGCCGCAGGATCGAGTGGCGGCTCACCCGGACCAGGGCACCGTCCTTTTCCGACTCGGCCCGCACCCTCTGCCATTCGGGGTCTGCCTGGAACGCTGTCCAGCTCTTCTCCCGGTCTCCGAGACTCGCGTAACCCAGCATGTAGACCAGGCGGTTGCTGACCCCCACTTCTTCGGTCCAGTAAGCGATGTTCTCGATGCCGTGCTTCTCGAACAGTCCCATGGTGTGGTTGGCGAACCGGTCGTGGAGGGCGGGCAGCTTGCCGGGCATGGTGTCGTAAACCCGCAGCTCTTGTATGCTGGACTTCAGGCTGGGCTTGGGGGAATAGGGGGTGGGCCGCATGAAGGAGTTGTGGACCTGGGCCACCAGGGCGCCGGCCGTCTCCGACTCCGACCGCACCCGGTGCCAGCCGGTGTCGGCTTGGAAGGCGGCCCACTTCTCCTCGCGGTCGGCCATGCTATCGAAGCTCAGTATGTAGGTAAGCTGGTTGCTGGCGCCGATTTCATCGGTCCAGAACCCAATGATCCCGATACCGTGATTCCTGAAAAAGCCGATGGTGTGGTTGGCAAAGCGGTCGTTGATGGCCGGGAGCTTTCCGGGCACCGCCTTGTACAATCGAAACTCATAAATCATCTGACACCTCGCCGCGTGTTGGTTCCAAGTACTAGGAGGCAGGGACGGGGAAGCCTACTTCGGCATCTCTATGACTTCAAGCAGGACGCCCTCGGGTCCCCCGATGAAGTAGACCCTCCGGCCAACGGCGCCTTTCCACTCCTCCACGATAGGGGAACCGGCGGCCTTGAGCTTCTCCAACACCCCATCCATGTCATCGGTGTCTACCGCTATGTGCTCGATGCCGTATTGCTGCTGGTGGGTCTGCCCATCGATGAACCGGGTCACGTTCAAAGGGAGCCCATGCAGGTCCAGGCGGTAGCTGTCCGGCGCCGAGTCCGACACTATTTTGGCGTCCAGGTTGTCCACGTACCATTGCGCCGTCTTCTGTGGGTCCGGGGTTTTCAGGTGTAGATGGTTGATCTTGAACGCCATGGCGCACCTCCTCAAGTTTGCTTGCCGGCCCTCCAGTATCCTCCACCATGTGAAGGCCGGCGAGTGACATTCGTTCGGTCTTTTCGGTCCGCGGGAACGTGCCCGGCCCCACACACAACGTAGCGGCCCTGGCCGGGGGTAAAGGCAGAATAGTGCAAGGTGTTGGTCTAGTCAAGCACAGGCGAGAGACGCCCGGACCGGAGGGCCCGGAAGCCGGCGGTGCCGCCCGGTCGCCGCTTCCACCGGCCTACCAGCCGATGGCGTAGCCGTCGCGGCGAGGGTCGGCGGCGCCCTGGAGTGCGCCAGTCTCTGAATGAACCTGGATCATCATCTCGCTGCCCGAGGCGCCCCACGGGTCCAGGACATTCAGCCGGTGACCCCGCCGTTCCAGCCCGGTCCGGACTGGGCCGGGGAAGCGGTCCTCCAGGTGGAGCAGGTCGTCGCAGACGTGGGGCAGTGCCGACTCGGTGGGACTCTGGGTATCGCGCCAGCGGGGCGCCTCCACCGCCTCGGCAACGGTCATACCGAAGTCCAGAACGTGAGTAATGACCTGGAGGTTGGTTTGGACCTGGGTGTCGGCGCCCGGGGTCCCGCACACCAGCACCAGTTGCCTGGTCCTTGCCGCGCTTGACCCCCCTATCGTCCCCCCTTTGTAAGGAGGGCCGGCAGGGGTGTCCCCCTCCTTGAAGACCATCACCGGGTTCATGGTGTGACGCACCCGCTTGCCCGGCTGGAGGC
>CAJWBT010000437.1 GCA_913020235.1 uncultured Chloroflexota bacterium | reverse complement strand
CGAGAGGGCTTTGCCGTGACAGAACTATCCTACTGCAAGTGTGGCAATAGGGGCCCCTACGGCGATGTCTGCCCGCACTGTCGTGGCGACTTCGCATTCCAGCGGCCACGCAAATCCCTGCATCTGATTGGCTACATTCTTGCGGGGGTCTTTGCCGGCCTGATCCTGGGCGTCGCCGCGGTGGCGGTCTTGGGGCCAAGTGGAGGCTTCCTCGGGTGGTTGCTGGGTGCTGCCGGTGGTTACCTCGGGAGTCGGCTGTATAACAAACCAGGTGGGCCGCTCTGAAGCGCGAAGCCTTTTACACCGGATTTAGCGTCCAAACTTTGGAGGTATGGGACCCCTTGCAGAGAAGGCCAAGCCAATTTGTGGGCAAATGAGATCAGGCGGCAACCTCCTCATGGTTCGTGCCGGGCCTAGCTGCACCCGCGTCTGGGCCTTAGATACGGACCCGCCCCACCGCAGTTGCCCCGTGTGGAATCGCTACGCCTACGGGTTCGGCGAGTCTAGCACATCACGGAGCTTCCGGGCCAGGACCAGCTGCTTTTCGGCTCTCATGTGCCCCACCGTCCGAGCCTCGAATCGTGTTTCCAATTCGTCGCGTGCCTCATGCGGCTCCTGATACAGCCTGGCGTTTTCCACCTCCGGCGCCATTTCGTCCGCCACCCGCTTCGGGGGGCCTGCTCCGCAATCTCCGGGCTAGTTCAACATCGGACCTTCAAGCTCGGCGTCAGCGTTCTGGCTGATTCGCTTCTACGCCGGATCGTCGGTGCGCGCGCCCCAACCCTCGATGATGGCCCGCTCCTGATCCGCCTGTGGCATGATGCGGACCGGTACAGCGGCAGCAGCGGCGCTGTCCCTGGCCAACCACCGATTCGGTCACCGTATAGAGGACATTGGCCCATGAAGTTGACAGCCGCTCGGGGGGGTGCGTAAGCTTGCGTCAGGGGAGCCACCTGCTCCCCGCCATGGATGGGCGCCGGCCCATAAGGGAGGTTCCGATATGACCACGGTTGCCCAAGGAATCACCGAGCAATTGGTAGAACATGCCATCGCCCTGCCGGGGGAGCGGGTTTCAGAGGAGGCCAAGGAGGCGGCCAAACGGCTGTTCCTGGACTTTCTGGCTGTCGCCGTGGGGGGACGGTGGTTGGCCGAGTCGTCCTCCATCATCCTTCAGGGTACCAGGCTCCTAGCGGGGTCCAACTCCGGTCCCTGCACCATCGTGGGTGAGGAGGCCGGGTACCCGGCCCAGTACGCCGCCCTGGCCAATGGCGCCTTGGTCCACTCCATGGACTTCGACGATACCTACCAAGCGGCCTACCTCCACCCCGGAGCACCCGTTTTCGCCACCCTCTTGGCCCTGGCCGAGGCGGAGGGGAAGGGGGGGACGGAGTTCCTCAACGCGGCGGTAGTTGGGTATGACGTGGCTTGCAGGGTTGGGCGGGTGCCCGGCCCCAACATCATCCAGCGGGGTTTCCATCCCACGGGGGTGGTGGGGATCTTCGGGGCCACCGCCGCCGGGGCCCGGCTCCTTGGCCTCTCCCGGGAGCAGGCACTTAACGCGCTGGGTATCAACATCAGCCAGGCGGCGGGGTCCCAGCAGTTCCTGGTGGACGGCAGATGGACCAAACGGCTGCACGTAGGTTTCGCGGCTCACAACGCCATCTACGCCCTCACCTTCGCCAGCCTGGGGTTCCAGGGCTCGGTGAGTCCTCTGGAGGGGCGTGACGGCCTGTACCGCTGCTTCGCCGGGGAGGAGCGGCCCGCCTTGGAGCTGGCAGTGGACGGCCTGGGAGAGCAGTTCGAGGTGCAGAACACGGCCATCAAGCCCTACCCCTGCTGCCGGATGATCCACGGCCCCCTCGACGCCATGGGGGAGCTTCGGAAGGCCCATCGCCTCTCGCCTGAGGACGTGGCGGAGGTGGAGGTAACCCTCTCTCCGGAGGCCTACCGGGTGGTGGGGGACCCGCCGGACGTCAAGCGGATCGCCGCCACCGAGGTACAGGGCCAGTTCAGCGTGTATTTCGGCGTGGCCGCCGCCCTGGCGGATGGCGACTATTCCTGGCAATCCTACCGGATGCTCCAGGACCCCGTGGTACGATCCCTGATGCAGCGGGTCACCGCCCTGCCCGACGACTCCCTCAAAGGCTTTCAAAGCCGCATGACCATCCACACCAAGGACGGTGACCGGTTCACCCACGATGTTCCCTTCCCCAAGGGAGAGCCGGAGAACCCCATCTCTTGGGAGGACTTGCAGCCCAAGGTCTGGAGCCTGGCCCAGGAACATCTCGGCACCCACCGCCTGGAGTGCCTCATCAGTCTGGTACGTGATCTGGAATCGGTGGACGACCTGCGTGAGGTGACCGCCCTGCTGCGCCCGTAGGACCCGACGCGCCCAGCCCAAGGGCCTGGATGAAATTTCTTGACGGCGACCAAGACCCATCGCAGGGACGGTGAGTCAATCCCGGCAAAGGTAGCAGAAGGAGGAGCCATGCTGTACGAGGCCGAGAGTAGCGACATTCAGATAGCCATCTCGGG
>CAJWBT010000436.1 GCA_913020235.1 uncultured Chloroflexota bacterium | reverse complement strand
CATCCGGAGTTGCAGTGGTTGTGGGACAGCCCGGATACACTCCTGCCGGTGGTGGAGGACGCGGACTGCTACTCGGTGGCGGTGCTGGGCGCGGCCGCGGGCCGCGGGGCCTTCTTCTGGGGAGCCGGCGGCCCGATTACCAAGGCGGTGGAGCGATAGCCGTTGGGTACAGTTGTCAGACCACCATGGGAATAGTATAATGCTCCCTTCGACGGACCTTGGCGTGGAGCCAGGTTCCTTACGCTCGATAATGACGATCAGAGGCGCAGGTATTTCCAAGCCAAGTGGCTTGTGTTTTCAAGGACGGATGGGGCCGGCGGCGGCGAAGGCTGACGCTGGACGCTTGTATCTGGAGGGTTTTGTATAGTGATTTAGGAACTCAAGAACTCAGGTGCCGGGCAGTCGCTGGCGCTCCGTTTTGATTTGTTCATCTAGGAGCGGCCGAGGTGGCGGGCAGGCCCCTGCTTGCACCCTCGGGCTATCGGCACTTTTGACCACAGTCCCTGGACGCCAGGGCAGACGACCAAAATTAAGCAGCGAGGTGGATCATGAGATCTGGTGACCAACGTAGGTTATCCCGACTGCGGCTCTTGGGAATAGGGCTCGGCTTCGTCCTGTTGTTCGCAGTAGCGTGCGGCGCATCGGCGACCGCGACCCCAAGACCGACCAACACCTCCCCCCCGGCGGCAACGTCGGCTCCGGTAGCCACGTCGGCCCCGGTAGCCACGTCGGCCCCCGTGCCGACATCGGCTCCGGTAGCCACCCAGGTGCCGCCGGCTACCGGCCCCACCGGCACGCTGATACTGGCAACGTCGGACTGGGGCAACGAGCTTTTCTCCGACCACGACGCGCGTGGTGAGGGCGGCCTCTATCAGGGGTTGGTCCATGACTTCATCCTCCAGGGTGAAGGAGGCAAAAAGGTGGTGCCCGGCCTGGCCGAGTCCTGGAGCCTGGCTCCGAACGGCGTCACCTGGACCTTCAATATCCGCGAGGGTGTCCCTTTCCATAATGGGGACATATTGACGGCCGAGGACGCGGCCTACGCCATGGAAGAGAACTTGGGTCCCCGGGCGGAGGATGAGTCGGTTTCGCCCACCAACGCCAATATGGCCAGGATTACATCGCCTTGGGAAGTTTCGGGGCCCAATTCGATCAGCGTAACCACCGACACTCCCCAGCCCTTCTTCGCTTTCTACCTCTCGGAGATGTTCGCGGGTCCCCGCGGCACCCTCTTCCAGAAAGCGTACCGGGAGAGCGTGGGACGGGACGGGTACAACGACGACCCCACCCCTGGCACCACCGGCCCCTGGATGCTGGTCCAGCATGACAAAGGGTCCCGGATGCTGTGGGAGCGGTACTCCGACTACTGGAAGATGTACGAGCGGGACCACCGGTACGAGAACCTGGACATGCGGCTGATCCCGGAGCTGTCCACCAGAGTAGCGGCCCTCCGCGCTGGCGAGGCCGACCTGGTAGAAGCCAACCTCGAGGTGCGGGACCAGGTAGAGGGCGCCGGCGGGCAGATCATCTTCGGCCCCGAAGCCCTGTATCTGTGGTTCCTCAGCGAGGGCTGCTGGCCGGACAACGGGACCGGCCATGACCTGATGGTACCCTGTGACAAGCAGGAGTTCCGCCAGGCCCTGGACTACGCCCTCGACAAAGAGCTGATCGCCCAGGAGATCTACGGCGGGGAAATGGCGATTACCAAGGGCTGGGCCCACGTATCCCCGGCGTCCCTGGGATACGAGCCGGACCTGGACTCCTGGCCCTACGATGTGGACAAGGCCCGGGAGTTGATGGCCTCAATCGGCTGCGCCGAGGGCAGCTGCTTCCCCGACCCGTACACGCTGTTCACCTGGGAGGCCGGGGAACTGCCCTTCGTGCCCGACGTGTCCCAGTTGGTCTGCGCCCAGTGGGAAGAAGCCTTCAGCATCAACTGCCAGGTTGAGGTGGGTGACTCGGTGTCCATCAAGGACAAGATGCACTCCTTCGAGATCGCAGGCCAATACACCGCCCGGCCCAACGAGGCCCGTTTCGACGGCGGCAGCATCATGTGGAGCGGCTACGCCTCGCCACAGGAAACCAGGGGTAAGAACGCCGAACTCAAGGCGGTGGTCGAAATGGCCACCGAACTCGTCGGCACCATGGAAGAGCGCCATGCGGCCTACTATCAGGCGAACAAAGTGGCGCGGGAACAGCACTGGGAGTGGAGCTTGTTCTACACGAACTCCCCCTGGGCCGCTGGCCCCAAGGTCAAGTCTTGGTCGCCCTCGGCGATGGTCCCTTATGCCAGCGCCCTCTGGACGATCGAACTCAACCAATAACCTTAGATGCCCTTAGAGCGGGGGGGCGGGGAGACGTTCAACCCCGGCCCCCGTGCTCTGGGGCTGAAGATCCCAGGGTGGCCCAATTGAGTTGGATTCACAAGACTCCTGGGTCCCCCTGGGGGCGGTAACGACATGGCAGGGGCCGGCGGGTTTCCCGCCGTGCCCCGTAAACCGGGCATGGCGGCCCCATGGGGCCGCCATTTTCGAGA
>CAJWBT010000435.1 GCA_913020235.1 uncultured Chloroflexota bacterium | reverse complement strand
GACGACGAAGGCTTCGGCTGCGGCGGCACCCTGGCCATGCTGGTGGCCCGGGGCGCCCGGGTTACCCTGGTGTGCGCCACCAACGGCGACGTGGGCGAGATCAGCGACCCCGCCCTGGCCACGCCGCAGAACCTGGCCCAGGTGCGCCGGGAGGAGCTGCGCCAGGCCATGGCGGTGACCGGCGTGCAGGACCTGCGCTTCCTGGGCTACCGCGACTCCGGTATGGCCGGTACCGAGGACAACGACCACCCGGACTCTCTGTCCCAGGCCGAACCGGAGACGGTGGCTGGCGAACTGGCGGACATCATCCGCGAAGTGCGTCCGGAGATGGTCATCACCCACGACCCCACCGGCGGCTACGGCCACCCGGACCATACGGCGGTCTACCGCCACGCCACGCGGGCTTTCACCCTGGCTGATGACCCCGGCCACAAGGGAGAGTCGGCCTCCGCCCGGCAGCCCTGGTCGGCCCGGCTGCTCTATTACGTCTGCTTCCCCCGGAGCAACTTCCGGCGAATGTGGCAGCAGATGCTGGAAGCGGGCATTACCCCGCCCTTCGCCAGCCTGGACATCGAGACCATCGGCTCTCCGGACGAAGACGTGACCACGATAGTGGATGTCGGCGCCTACGTGGCGACCAAGGTCGCCTCCCTGAACTGCCATCGGACCCAGATAGACCCCAACGGCCCTTTCGCCAAATTGCCCCAGGAGATGATGCGGGAAATCATGAGCACCGAATACTACACCTTGGCCGTTCCCAAAGGAGGAGACAAAGGGGCGGACCTGTTGGCCGGGCTCTAGCCGTGATACCGGCAACGGGAATTGGGTGACCGATGGCCGTCGACCCGATAAGCCTGGAAGTCTTCAAGAACATGTTCATCTCGGTGGCCGAGGAGATGGGTGTGGCCTTGCGACGCGGTGCGGGCGGCGATGGGAAGTACCGAGGCGGCTACGAAGAAGTGAAACTGGCCGGCAAGGAGGTCCAGGACGTGGAGGCAGGAGACGTTCTTAGCATCCGCACCCCAGGAGGCGACGGTTGGGGCCCTCCCGAAGCAGACGAATAGCCTCCCCCTTTGGCTGGTCGTTGGGGGCGCTTGTATTCTTCCTGGTTGCCTGCTCCGGAGGGCAAGCCCAGGTCCTGGACCTGCTGCTAAACCCGGGCGATTTCCCCGGCCTGGCGGTGACCGGGACCGAAGTCCAGGCGAGTGAAACGACGCAGGGTGAATCGGCGGTCCAGGTGGAGCTGTCCGGCCCGGACTTCGTGCTCGGCGAAAGCCTGGTGCTGTTCGAAACCCGGGATGCGGCCCGCTCCATCCTGGCCGGAATCAAGAGGGACCAGCTTGACCGGGGGACCTATCCAATAGAGCCCGGCAACTTCGAAGATGTCACCGGCGTCCTGGCCGAAGACCACGGGGGCAGTGAAACGCTGACCGTGTTCTTCGTTGAGGGCCGGGCTCTGGTGCGGGTGACCCTCTCCGGCCCCAACCGGCGGGCCCTGCTGCCGGTCTACACCGAAGAGGCTCGGGCGAAGGCCGGCAAGCAGTAAACAACTATCCCATGACGTGGCTCGACAAGCCTGCCCTGAACGTGGCCGAAGGGTCCAACCCCGTCGAGACTCTCGATCGAATCGGAGTTCGCCACGGACGGGGAGGGGCTTTCTGTCCGTTCGTCCTGAGCCTGTCGAAGGACCGTCTGTTCCAGGCCCCGCGGTTTTAAGATAGTCAACCAGAGAGGCCCCGGCGAACCCCGAGAAAGCCCGATCGTCACCCGGCCAGTACAGCGCAAGTGCTCGGAAATCCCCAATTGACCTGTCAGTCTACGTACTCGGTCGTCGGATTGTCGGTGGGGAATATAGTGTACATCCGGGCCGGTGCGCCGGAGTTGTTGATCAACCGATGGGGCGTGCCCGGCGGCGCCAGCAGAGTATGCCCCGCCGCCACCAGCCGGTGTTCGCTCCCTACCACCATCTCCACCTGCCCCTCCAGCAGAAATATGGCCTCGTCGGTGGGGTGGGTGTGCAGCCGCAGGGCGGCGCCGTCTTGCATCACCAGCTCGCCGATGGTCAAGTTGGCCGCTCCCGCCTCCTTGTTAACGAACCGCCGGGAGCTGCGCCCGTCCTCTGGCTCCGGCATTGGTATGGCGTTATTGTCGATGATGGGCATGGGTCCTGCCTCCTGGTCAGCGGCCGTCATCAAGGCTGATGATCACCGCGGCATTGACTATGATCAGGGCGTCGCTACCGTCCTCGCTGGGCACCTCCAGCCCGCCTGGGACCGCCCTGACGGTCCCTTTGCCGTGAGGAAGGGCCGCGGCCACCACGCCGCAGTCCACCGCCTCGGGCTTGGGCACCCCGATGGTTATGTCAATCAGCATCTCGCCGGCCTCCGGGCCCAGCAGGCGTTGAAAACCTAAACTGGCATGATGCAGAGCGTCGTAGACCGCCCGCTTGGCGGCGGAAGTGTAGTCCCGGCCGTGCACATCGACCCCCATCCCAATTTCGGTCAGGCAACGTACCAGTGCCATGGCTCGCTCACCTCCCTT
>CAJWBT010000434.1 GCA_913020235.1 uncultured Chloroflexota bacterium | reverse complement strand
ATCGAGGAGATTGGTCTTGGCTGAAGCCGTCCGCGTCAGGTTCGCACCCAGTCCCACCGGTCTGCCTCACATCGGCAACATCCGCACGGCTCTGTTCAACTGGCTCTTCGCCCGGCATCACGGCGGCAAATTCATCGTCCGGGTCGAAGATACCGACCAGGACCGGCTGGTCCCCGGGGCGGTGGACGCTGTGCTGGATTCCCTGGCCTGGCTGCACCTGGACTGGGACGAAGGCCCGCGGGTAGGCGGTCCTTTCGCTCCCTACCACCAGTCCCAACGTCTGGACACCTACCAGCGAATGGCTGAGCAGCTCATTGAAAAGGGGAGCGCCTACCGTTGCTACTGTACCGAGGATCGCCTGCAACGGATGCGGGAGGAGCAGCTTCGGCTGAAGCAATCGTCGGGGTACGACCGCCGTTGTCGCCACCTGGACCAGGGAGAGCGCCGGGTCCGGGAGGCAGAGGGCGGGCCGTCGGTTGTCCGGTTCGCCATGCCATTCTCCGGTATCACAAGAGTCCGCGATATTATCCACGGCGACGTGGAGTGGCAGAACGAGCTGCTGGACGATTTTATCCTCTTGAAGTCCGACGGGTTTCCCACATACCACCTGGCCGTGGTGGTGGACGACCACCTGATGGAAATCAGCCACGTTTTGCGGGCCGAGGAATGGTTGCCCAGCACGCCGCGGCACCTGCAAATCTACCAGGCGCTCGGATTCGGCCCGCCGGAGTTCGGCCACCTGCCCATGATCTTGGGCCCGGACCGGTCCAAGCTGTCCAAGCGGCACGGGGCCACCGCACTCCTGGAGTACTCCGACGAGGGGTTCGTGCCCGAGGCAGTCCGCAACTTTTTGCTCCTGCTGGGCTGGTCGCTGGACGACAAGACGGAGATCATGGGGCCGGAAGCCGCCATAGAGCGGTTCTCATTGGAGCGGGTGAGCCGGTCCGCGGCGATTTTCGACCACGACAAACTGACCTGGATGAATGGGGTATACATCCGCCAGCTCTCCGTTGAGGAGTTGGCAGACCGAGTGCTCCCATTTCTGGAGCGGGACCTACCCGCGGACGTGCTGCCGGTAAGCCGGGACTATCTGCTTCGCATCGTACCTCTGATCCAGCAGCGGACCAAACTGCTATCCGACGCGGCACATCTGACCTCATACTTTTTCCAGGCGGAGGTGGACTACGATCCCCTTAGCCTGGTGCAGAAGGGCATGGACCGGGAAAGCACCCTGGCGGCGTTGGAGGCAGCCAGGGAAGATCTGGCTAAGATGGCCCAGTTTGAGCATCACGCCATGGAAGAGTCGCTGCGGGCCGTGGCGTCCGGCCTGGGTCTCTCGGCGCGCCAGTTTTTTGGAACGCTTCGGGTTGCCGCCACCGGCCGGGAGGCAACGCCGCCATTGTTCGAGACCATGGCGGTCCTGGGCCGGGAGCGGGTGCTGGAGCGCGTCGCGTCCGCGATTGAGCTGATTAGGGCCGTCTAGAAAAGAATGGAACGAGGACTCTGAGTATGACCACTCCCGAACCTCGCCCCTCCGCCGATTTTGTGCGGAGCATCGTGGCCGAGGACCTGAAAAATAACAAGAACGGCGGACGCATCGTGACCCGGTTTCCTCCCGAACCGAACGGGTACCTGCATATCGGGCATGCCAAGTCCGTCTGCCTCAACTTTGGCATCGCCGGCGAGAATCGGGGTGTCTGCCACCTGCGGTTCGACGACACCAACCCCACCAAAGAAGCGCTGGAATATGTCGAGGCTATTCAAGAGGACGTGCGCTGGCTGGGCTGGGACTGGGGTGAACATCTGTACTTTGCTTCAGACTACTTTGAAAATTTGTATGAATATGCCGTTAAGTTAATCAAGGCGGGGAAGGCCTACGTCTGCAACTTGAGTCCCCAGGAAATCAGGGAGTATCGGGGTACCCTGACCGAACCCGGGAAGGACAGCCCGTACCGGGATCGCTCGCAGGAAGAGAACCTGGACCTGTTCGACCGCATGCGGGCCGGTGAGTTTGAAGAAGGCAGCCACGTGCTCCGGGCCAAGATTGACATGGCGTCTCCCAATCTGAACATGCGCGACCCCGTCATCTACCGGATTCTCAAGGCTTCACATCACCGGACCGGGGACCGGTGGTGCGTCTACCCTACGTATGATTTCACCCATGGCCAGTCGGATTCCATCGAGGGTGTCACTCACTCCATATGCACGCTGGAGTTCGAGGACCATCGGCCCCTGTACGATTGGTTCCTCGAGGCATTGGACATCTTTCATCCCCAGCAGATCGAGTTCGCCCGGCTCAACCTCAGCTACACGGTGTTGAGCAAGCGGAAGCTGATAGAGCTGGTGGAGGGAGGGCACGTCACCGGCTGGAACGACCCGCGGATGCCCACGGTGTCCGGCCTCCGGAGGCGCGGCTACACGCCGGAGGCGATCCGCAACTTTTGCGAGCGGGTTGGCGTGGCCAAGCGGGATACCCTGGTGGACGTCGCGCTGTTGGAACACCACATAAGGGAAGACCTGAACCGGCGGGCTCCCCGGGTCATGGCCGTGCTGCGGCCT
>CAJWBT010000433.1 GCA_913020235.1 uncultured Chloroflexota bacterium | reverse complement strand
GGTCGAACTTGGCCATGTACTCCTCGACGATGTCGTTGACCCGCCCTTTTGCACCCTGCCAACCGGCGTTCCGTTCTTCGTTCGGGCGGCTGATCGTGGGGACGAACACAAGGACATCGGGGTGTTCCGCGGCCAGCTTTGACAGCTCGACATCGTAGGTCAGCTCATTTATGTAGCTGGCGCCATACAACAGGTAGAACTTGTGCCCCTGGCCGCCGTTATGCAGGTAGTCGCGAATTATGCTCACGTAAGGGGCGACACCGGTCACCGTCGCCACCTGGAAGTGGTGGTGAACCTTCTGGTTCATCGTGAACAGGCCCTTGGCCCTGGGCCGGATTGATATGCGGTCGCCCACCTGCATTCTCCACATCCGAGGCGTCAGCTCGCCATCGGGGACCAGCTCCACGAAGATCTCCAAGAACGGTTCGTGGGGCGCCGATACTATGGAATAGGCTCGCTCGATTCCGTCGAGCCCCAGGGTGCAATATTGGCTCGGTTTGAACTTGAGCGGCCCGTCTTCCGGCACCAGTTTGATGACCATCAGGTCTTCGGAAACTTCCCTTCGCTCCACCAGCTTCGCCTTGGGCAGACCGGGATTGGGCTGCGCCCTGGGGGCTTCGGCATCTGCCATGTCCTGCTCCTTCTCGCTTTCGATGCCGGCCAAGCCTGGCTGGCGCACTGCACCGGCGCCTTACCGGCCGGCATCGGGCCTCGGCCGCATTCTCTCTTGATTACGTGTGCATCAAGCCGACGGGAGAGACGGGTATCATTGAGTCCCCTTTGCGCCAAGCTTCACGACCCTGGCCCGGCATGTATCGAGGCCGGCCACCTTGGACGCCGGGTCCAACTCCTCGCTGGCCTGCAGGTCCACCGCCAGCTGGCCAAAGAGGGTCGTGGCCGCGACCACCCCGGCCGGCACCGACTCGGTCAGCCGCGCCCGGCCCTTCATACGACGTTCCAGGCGGCTTTCCCGGATGTGGACCTCCACAGCGTCCCCCTCTTCGATTTCCCAGCCGGCTGCGTCGGCCGGATTCAGCTCCACCCACTCGTCTCTGACGATGTGGTTGCGTCTGCCTCTTATGACCTGTACCTGTCGTTGTGGTTGCAGCAGCACCCTGCCGGGCACAAACCACATCGGATATTCCGGGTCCACCGGGGTATCGGCTGCACGAAATTGAGGGGTTTCCACTTCGGCCTTCTCCATGGGGAAGGCATCCGAGTATAGCGTGGGGGTGCTTTCGGCGCCATCGCCGGTGCAGGGCCATTGGATGCCCCTATGCTCCCGGTCAGCGTACAGCACTTGGGTAGGTTGCGGGCTTTCCAGGCTGGTGCGCAGCACCAACCCCCCCTCCTCTTCCAGGCGCCGGTAGGTGACACCGGAGTAGATCGAGGCCAGCCTGGCTATTTCGTACATGGTTTCGGCGGCGGAGGAGTGCTCGAACCCGGCGGCGTTCATCCGTTGGGCCACCTGGGAAATCACCCAACTCTCGGGGCGGGCCTCACCGCTGTTGATGTTGAGGACGGGCATCAGCTTTTGGATCCGCCGCTCCAAGTTAGTGAAGGTGCCCTCTTTTTCGGCAAAGGTGACCCGGGGCAACACCACGTGGGCCCGCTGGGCGGCGGGGCTCAGGAAGGTATCGTGGACCACCAGGAACTCCAACTTCGCCAAAGCGGCCAACCCGTCTCCCAGCTTGCCGTTGTTGAAGTTGGCGCTGTCGCCGATGACCAGCATGGCCCGGACCCGCCCTTCCCCGGCCGCCTGGAGGGCCGCGGCCAGCCCCAGACCCGGACCGGCGGGAAGGACGCAATCCCACGCCGACTCCACCGCCTGGCGGTCTTCTTCATCGCTCACGTGGCCATACCCCGGGAGCCGGTCGGGCAGGCAGCCAACGTCCCAGGCCCCCTGCTCGTTGGCGCCCTGCCGCATGGGATACAGCCCGGAACCGGGTTTGCTCAGGTTGCCGGTGACCAGGGCCAGGTCGGTCAAGGCCCGGACGCAGTCCCTTTGCACATCCGCGGGGACATTGTCTAGGGCGTAGACAATCGCCGCGCTGCCGGCCTGAGCGTAGAGCCGGGCAGCGTCGGAGATGTCTTGCCGCGAAACCTGGGTAGCCTGCGCCAGCTGGTCCATATCCAGGGCGTGCAGAGCATAGTGAAGGGTCGCCGGGCTTTCGCTCTTTTCGTCCAGCCAATCGGACCGCTCCAGCCCCTGATCGATCAGGGACCTCAGGATGCCACCCAACAGCAGAAGCTCGGCGCCGGGCACAGGCCGCAGCCAGAGGGCGGCGTAGCGGGTCAGCTCCACCTCCCGGGGGTCGATCACTATCAGTTTGGCCCCATTCTTGGCGGCCCTCTTGATGGGCACGCCGACCACGTTGTGCTCTTCGGTCACGTTGGAGCTGAACACCAGGATGCAGTCTGCCTGCTCCAGGTCCCAGATGGAGTTGGTGGCCGCGGCAAAGCCCAACGACCTCTCCAGGCCGATAGTCAGCTCCGGCTGGGTATCCGACGTCTGGTCCACGTTGTTGGACTGCATGACCACGCGAGCGAATTTCTGCGCCA
>CAJWBT010000432.1 GCA_913020235.1 uncultured Chloroflexota bacterium | reverse complement strand
GGGAGATGCCTTTCCTGCTGGAAGTGCCCGGCTTTGAGGGCAAGGGCCCGGACCGGCAAAACATCGACATCTTGAAAAGCATACGCCGAAGGCTAGAGTCTGACAGATGATTCACATGTCCCGACGCGAGTTCATTCGCCTGGTGCGCCAGGCGTACCGGCAGGTCCCGCCGGACATGCGGGAGGCTATGCACAACGTGGATATCGTGGTGGAGGAGTGGCCCCGCCCGGAGGACCTGGACCTGACCGACGCCCAGTCCACTCTGTTCGGGATGTACACCGGGGTGCCGCTGCCCGAGCGGGAAGGGGGTGAGCCGCTCTTACCCGACCGGATTGTTATCTATCGCCGGCCAATCTTGGAAAGCTGCTCTAGCCGCGCCGATGCGGTGCGGGAGATTCGCGTCACCTTGCTGCACGAGGTGGGTCACTACCTGGGCATGAACGAAGAAGATTTGGACCGGCTGGGCTATGGGTAGGCATTTGCCGGATACCGTGGCTGGACGCCTGGCCGCCGCCAGGGACCGATTGGGGTGGCTGGCTGGCACCGGCCTGGGATCAGGCATGGTTCCGGTCGCGCCGGCCACCGCGGGCAGCCTGGTGGCCCTGATCATATACTACCTTCTCCCCATCGACGGAGACTCAGTGGCCCTGTACCTGATCATCGGGGCCGGGTTTCTTGCCGGGATCTGGGCAACGGGGAGCCTGATAAGCCCCACCGACCCCGACCCCCGGCGGGCTGTCTGGGACGAGTTCGTGGGTATGTGGGTCACCTGCATGTTTCTTCCCAAAGCCCTTCCCTGGTTGGCCGCTGCCTTCGTTTGCTTTCGCATTCTGGATATCGTGAAGCCGTGGCCCATCCGCCGGCTGGAGCGTTTGCCCGGAGGGCTGGGCATCATGGCGGACGACCTGCTGGCTGGGGTATATGGCGCGGCCCTGCTCAATGGCGTGAGGCTGGTCTTTTTCGACTAAGTTGTCATGGCCGGGGCGGTAATTCTTGGCCGCCCGAGGCGGTCCCGGAGCAGGCGTTCAGCGTTGCCCAGCTTCGGCCGCTGTGATATACTCCCCTCATAATAGCCTGCCTCGTCGGGAACCACTGGCCGGGAGCAATCGCAGAGGCGGCGGTTCCCAGTGGACGAGGGGGTTTTTGTCGTGTGGGCCCGAGGTTTCGCATGGGGTCCGGGTCTACTCGTGCGCCCGAACGGAAACGAAATTAGAGCGAGGTATGTAGGTTTGGAAAGGCAGGTCTTATGGTCCAGTCCCTAGAGCGGCCGGCGGAGCCTCGGCCTGCGCCAATCAGGGAACCCCTGACGATGAAGTCCCTTCTGGAAGCAGGCGTCCACTTCGGGCACCAGACCCGGCGGTGGAACCCCCAGATGAAGCGGTATATATTCACCCAGCGGAACGGCATCCACATCATCGACCTGCAGCAGACGCTGGGCATGATAAACGACGCCTACCGGGCCATGGTGCAGTTAGTGGCCGATGGTGGGAAGGTCCTTTTCGTCGGCACCAAGCGGCAGGCCCAGGACGTGGTGATGGCCGAGGCCGAGCGGTGCGGGATGTGGTACGTCAACCAACGCTGGCTTGGGGGCACGCTCACCAACTACCAGACCATCCGCACGCGGATCAACTACATGCTTGAACTGCAACAAAAGCGGGATCAAGGGTACTTCCGGGTCTTGCCCAAGAAGGAAGGGGTGAAACTCAGGGACACCCTGAACCGGCTTGAGAAGTACTTCCTGGGAATGCGGGAAATGACCCAAATACCCGCCGCTTTGTTCGTTATCGACATAGGCAAGGAAGACATCTGCATCGCCGAAGCCCAGCGTATGGGCGTAAAGATATTTGCCATCGTGGACACCGATTGCGACCCCGCGAAAGTCAGCCATCCGATGCCGGGCAATGACGACGCCGTGCGCTCCATTCGGCTGATTACCGGCAGAATGGCCACCGCGGTGTTGGAGGGCTTGGCCCAACGGGAAGCCCTGCTCGAAGCCGAACGGGAAGAATTGGCCCTCGCAGAGGCGGCGGAGGACGAAGAGCTGGCCCTGTCAGAACGGGAAGAGTCGGCGTTGACCGAACAGGTGGGACAGGAAGGCCTGGACCGTCTGGAGGATGAGTTGCTGTCGGCAGGGCAGTACGAGGCAGTCGAGTTCAGCCAGGTGATGCCGGAAGTGGCCGCCGGTACGCCGGATCCGGTGGCGCCAGAAGCGGGGGAAGCGCCGGCGCCTTCTGACCTGGCGGTAGCGGCTCCGGAGACGGTACAGGAGGTTGCAGGGGAGCAGGAAGATGCCCCCGCTGGACCCGTTGCGGAAGCTGGCGCTTCGCCGGTGATAGATCAAGCCGTTGAGGCGGACGACCTCGAAACAGGCCCCACCCAGGCCGACAACGAGTAAGTCAGGAGGGCAACGTTGGAGGTCACCGTCGAGATGATCCGGACCCTGCGGGACCAAACAGGCGCCGGAATTATGGAGTGTAAACAAGCCCTGCAGGCTAGTGATGGCGACCTGGATAAGGCGGCCGAAGGCCTGCGGCAGAAGGGGTTCTCCCAGGCGGCGAAACGGTCCA
>CAJWBT010000431.1 GCA_913020235.1 uncultured Chloroflexota bacterium | reverse complement strand
AACCCTTGGCCCCCTGCATGCAAAGCAGGTGCTCTCCCGCTGAGCTACACCCCCACGTATTTCCTAGCTAAGGACAGCACATAACTGGTTGACCACCCGTTTTGGTATGTGCTACAATGCTAGGAGAGCAGATAACTGGACAATTTTTGAGCGGTATCATGACTAGGTCAGCAGATTACTGTACAAATCACTGAGCGGATCGTGGCGGAGTGAATCATGGTTGAAACGGCTTCTCCGGTGGCAATTATAGCAGGCGGCGACCTGGCTGTTAATATGGCTTCCTTTGGCCGTCATCTCCGGGCGGAGAACTTGAGCCCGAGGACCCAGGAGACCTACACCGAAGCGGTGCGCCAGTTCGCCCGGTTCGTCGCCAGTCAAGGGATGCCGCAGGACGTGGCCAATATACGGCGGGAGCACGTCGAGGCTTTTATTGCTGACTTGCTGGACCGCTGGAAAGCGGCCACCGCCAGCAACCGGTATCGTGGCCTCCAGACGTTCTTTAAGTGGTTGACCGAAGAGGGCGAGGTCAAAGAGTCGCCCATGGCGCGGATGAAGCCGCCTAGGGTGCCGCTGGACCCGCCCGACGTGCTCCGCGAGGGACAGTTGAGGTCGCTCTTGGCCACTTGTGATAAGGGACAGTCCACCGAAGACCGGCGGGACGCGGCAATCATCCGGGTCTTCATAGACACCGGCGCCAGACTGAGCGAGATTACCAACCTAAGGTGGCATCCCACTGACGCAAGCCTAAGCGACGTGGAACTTGACCAAGGCATACTCCGAGTGTTGGGCAAAGGGCGAAGGGAGCGGGTGCTTGCCGTTGGGAAAAAGACTGTCCGGGCCTTGGACCGCTACATTCGCAAGCGAGACATGCACAAGGACTCGGAGCTTCCCCATTTATGGCTGGGCATCAAGGGGCGAATGAGCGAATCGGGTGTCAGGCAGGTAATCCGGCGCCGTGGCGCCGATGCTGGCCTTGGCCGGATTTACCCGCATCAGCTGCGCCATTCATTCGCCCACAGTTGGTTGAGCGCAGGCGGCACGGAAAGCGACCTTATGCGGCTGGCCGGATGGAATTCCAGGACGATGGTTGGACGCTACGCAGCGAGCGCGGCAACAGAGCGGGCGGTGGAAGCCCACCGGCGCCTCGGTCCGGGCGATAGGTTGTAATACTCCTTGGCTAGAACAACATGGGGAGGCCCGAGGCATGCCGAAGATAAACCAGAGAAATCAAAGGCGTCGCGATACCTTCAAGTGGAAACGTCGGGGTGGTGACCGCCGAATTACCATCGATTGCCCTAGGTGTCACAGGAAGGTGGGCATCCCTGTGGATGTTTATCAAAACGGCGTAGAGAGCGACCAGGATAAACAGTTGACTACCCAGCAGCTTAGAACGGGCGTCGGCGGGAAGTCCGCTAAATCTACCACCCTTGCCAGTCTTATCGCCGCTTCTACTGCGACGGGAGATAACCCCCGGGTGAACCCGTTGAATTTCATCTGCGAATCCTGCGGATACAGGGAAGGGGCAACGGCTTTCAGACCGGAGTTTAAACTCGTGCCAGGAGACACTTGCAACGATTGAACCCGTTATGTTAACCTGAACTCAGAAACTGAATAGCGGTCAGCCGGTCCCGTAGTCAAAGACCAGGATAGATTCGGGGCACACTCCGTACAGGTATAGGAGTGTGCCCCGTGATTTTTGTCCGAACCCCCCTCACAGCTGGACAGGCAGCCTTCATCCTTGGCTGTAGCCGTGCGACCGTCTGGCGATTGGCAACTGCTGGCCTTCTTCAGGGATGGAAACTACCCGGCGGCGCCTGGCGGTTTCCTCCAGAAGAGGTTGACCGAATAAAACACGAAAAGGATCTCCAGCAACGGGCGGTGATCCAATGACCGCCGCGCAGGCTGCAGGAGGGCCTACCCCTTCGTTCGATCCCAAGGAAATGGCCTTGCGGGGCCGAATCGGAGCCTACCGACTCCACGCCACCCACGACCCCAAGGAGACCACCAAACCCGCCAGGACCGCTTTCATGGCCCGCTTTGAGCGAGAGGTGGATCCTGAGGGTGCCTTGCCTCCCAAAGAACGCGCCCGTCGGGCTGAAGCCGCCCGTAAAGCCTACTTCGCCCAACTCGCCCACAAATCTGCCAAGGCCAGACGGCGCCACCATGTCTGACCCCTGCGCCGGCCCGTCGTCCACACCCGCGTTGCCATTAACGACATGGGCGGAACTGGTCCGGGCGCTGGAGTCCACAGACCTAGCGGAGATGTCAAAACAAGCAGGGCTGGTTGCCCACGCATTGGAACTGATGATAAGGGACCATCTCGTGGGAGGGCACCATGGTTAGCGCCTCCCAGCGGTTCACAAGAGATCGGCCTTGCCCCGTCTGTGGCGGATATGGCAATCAGAAACGGGGTCAAAGGAAACGTTGCTACGGCTATCGGTCCGACGATGGGGAATGGGCGCACTGCACCAGGGAAGATCACGCCGGTGGGATCGCAATGAAGGACGGCTCTCAGCTTGTATTTCCCAGATCAAACTGATTCCCCTGAACATAGGGCCCTCGGAATAC
>CAJWBT010000430.1 GCA_913020235.1 uncultured Chloroflexota bacterium | reverse complement strand
CAAGGTGTTTGCCGGCGAGTTCCAGCAGGTGATGGACTTGCTGGAGGCACAGGGCAAGGTACAAAGCAAGGAAGTACAGGAGGGCAAAGTTCCGCTGGGCGCGGCGCCCGAGCGTGCCAAGAAGCCCGACTCCAGGATCGACCTCTCGCTGGTCGAAGAGGAGGAGGACTCGAACACTGCCTTGATAGTGGCAATTATCGCGTCCATCGGCGGGGTTTGGCTGGTTGCTGCAACGGGGACGATGCTCTTCCTGGCCTATCGCCGACTGCGCCGCCAAGGAACGTAAGCCCAGGGCATCTGTCGAACTGAAGGGCCCGCCCGCGGACGAACCCGGCGGTCCGGAGACGAGGTGCCCGCGGCCGGGAGGCAGGGCAATCGGGCCGGGTCCATTTGATCCCCCCTTTGTCAAAGAGGGGGGATTTCCATTAGGCGGCCCCGGTCCCGTTTTGCAGCAGCGGGTTTTCCATGGTATCGCCCAGACCGCCGCCCGGTGGCACCATCGGAAACACGTTGGCCGAGCCGTCGACGACGAACTCGATGAGGAAGGGGCCGTCGTGGGCCTGGGCCTGACGTAGGGCTGGGAGGACGTCCTCCTGCTCGTTCACGCGCACCGCGGGCACGCCGTAGGCCTGGGCCAGCTTGACATAATCAGGCCCGGTCAGCGGCGTCGCCTTGATATGGTTTTGAAAGAACAGCTCCTGCCATTGGCGGACCATCCCCAGGCACCCGTTATTGAACAACGCTATCTTGATCGGCAGCTTCGACTCGGTTGCCGTGGCTAGCTCCTGCGAGGTCATCTGGAACCCGCCATCGCCGGCGATGCTCCAGACCTGCGAGCCGGGCCGGCCTGCCTGAACGCCCAGGGCCGCCGGCAACTCGAACCCCATGGTGCCCTGGCCGCCCGACGAGACGAAGGTGTTGGACTGGTTGAAGAACAGGGACTGGGCGGCCCACATCTGGTGCTGGCCCACGCCGGTTACCACGACGGTCTCCGGATTCTCCTGGAGGAGTTCGTTCAGGCTGGCCAGTACCTGCTGCGGTTGCAGGGCATCGGAGTTGGGGACGGCCAGGGAGGAGTGATGGCGCCGTTCGCCGTCGATGAAGCCCATCCACTCTGGCCGTTCGGCGTAAGCCACCAGTGGAAGCAGGGCCCGGAGCACCGCTTTGGCATCGCCGACCAGGGGCACCTCCACGGGAACATTCCGGCCTATTTGTGATGGCTCGATATCCAGGTGAACTATCCGGGCGTGGGGCGCGAAGGTCGAAGCCTTGCCGGTGACCCGGTCGTCGAAGCGCATCCCGAGGCCGATGACGAGGTCCGCCCGGTCCACCGCCATGTTCGCCCAGTAGGTGCCGTGCATCCCCAGCATTCCCAGGCTCAAAGGATGATTTCCCGGGAAGCCACCAAGGCCGAGCAAGGTGGTAATGACCGGGATGCCCGTGGATTCCGCTAGGGCTTTGACCTCATGGGAGGCGCCCGAGGAGAGGATCCCGTGTCCGCTGATTATGACGGGCCGCTGGGCTTCGTTGATCAGCCGTGCCGCCCGCTGGACCTCCTTGAGGGTCTCCGGAGACACGGGAGAAAGAGCCGGCTCCGTGACTTCGGGGAACTCGATCTCGGCTTCTTCAAGCTGGACATCCCGCGGTATATCGATCAGCACGGGCCCGGGCCGCCCCTCCAGGGCGGTGACGAACGCGTCGCGGATGGTGGGCGCCAGGTCCTGGGTGGACAGCACCATGTAGCTCTTCTTGGTGCAAGAGGCGGTGATGGAGCAGATGTCGCACTCCTGAAACGCCTCTGATCCCAACGACGTCCGGGCCACCTGGCCGGTGATGACCACCATAGGCACCGAGTCGGCTTTGGCGCTCATGATCCCGGTAACCAGGTTGGTGGCGCCGGGGCCGGAGGTGGCCACACAGACACCCACCTTGCCGGTGACGCGGGCGTAGCCATCGGCGGCGTGGGCGGCGGCCTGTTCGTGGCGCACCAGAATGTGCCGCAGCTGGGGGTAGCTCCAGAGTGCGTCGTAAAAAGGAAGAATAGCCCCTCCGGGATAACCGAAGATGACGTCGACCCCTTCCCGGAGTAGGCTTTCGCAGACGATTTCCGAACCCTTGAGTTTCAAATCAGCCCCTTCTCAGACAAAGAAAAAACCCGCCCCTCATAGGGACGGGATTCTTTGCTTCCCGCGGTACCACCCTATTTGTCCCGACGTTGTCGAGACCTCTCAGTGAGGACACCAACATGCCCCGCCGTCTCTAACGGGCGACGACCCCGGCTCAGCTTACATGCCTTCCCTGTTCAGGAGGGCCTCAGCTGGCGGCTCCGGAGGGATTTTCGAATAAGCTCGGCGCACCTGCTCACACCGCACCAGGCTCGCTTTGCGCCTACCCCTACCTACTCGTCTCCATCACAGCCTCTAGCTTTAAACGTATCATAACGGTGATTTGGTGTCAATATGAATGGCCTGCGGGCTTGGTCCATTCCTGGCCTGGCGTGGCTCTACCGGCCAGGCGCCGATGGGCGCCACGGATATGCCCATCCACCAGTGGCGGCCTTGACCCCGGCGGCG
>CAJWBT010000429.1 GCA_913020235.1 uncultured Chloroflexota bacterium | reverse complement strand
AGGAAGTCCTTCCCCAGATCAAGGAGTTCGACCGGCTCAGCACCACGGTGGTCAACTCGTACGTCGGCCCGGTGTTTGGCGAGTACCTTCGGCGTCTCCAGGAGCGGCTCTCCACCCTGAGCGGGGAACGGGGCGAAGGCCCATCCCTACGCCGGGAAGTCCTGATCATGCAGTCCAACGGCGGCGTGGCCCCCATCGATGAATCGCGGCGCCTGGCGGTACGGGCCATCCTATCCGGCCCGGCGGGGGGCGTCAGCGGCGCCGCTTACTACGGGCAGCTCCTGGGGGAGTCGAAGATCATCGCCCTGGACATGGGGGGGACCAGCACCGACATCTCCCTCATCGAGGGCGGCGAGCCACATCTCACCAATGACACGTTCGAGGGCGGCTGGAAGATAGCCGTGCCCATGATCGACATCCACACTTTGGGCGCGGGCGGGGGAAGCATCGCGACGGTCGGCCCGGGGGGCATCCTCCACGTGGGGCCGCAAAGCGCGGGCGCGGACCCGGGCCCGGCCTGCTACGGCAAGGGAGGCGTACAGCCCACGGTCACCGACGCCAACCTGACCCTGGGCTATCTGGACCCGAATAATTTCCTGGGCGGCAAAGCCAAGCTTGACACAAAGCTGGCTGAAGAGGCCCTGGACCAGCACGTCGCCAGACCCCTGGGGCTATCCACCGTGGAGGCGGCCCGCGGCGTCAGCCGGGTCGTGTCCACCACCATGGCCGAGGGCATCCGGCTTACCTCGGTGCAGCGCGGGGTGGACCCCCGGCAGTTTGCCATCCTGGCCTTCGGCGGCGCGGCGGGACTGCACGCCGGCGAGGTTGCCCGGCAGCTCCGGATAGAGAAAGTCTACATCCCGGCGGCGGCGCCGGTCTTGTCGGCCTACGGCATGCTCTCCACCGATCTGAAGTACGACTTCTCTCGCTCCTACCCCGCCAGCCTCGACGGCATCGACCTGGACCGAGTGCGGTCGATTATGGGCGAGCTGGAGGCCCAGGGACGGGAGAAGCTGCGGGCCCAGGGGGTCCTGGACCAGGATGTAGAAGTCCAACGGTCGGCCGACATGCGCTACCTGGACCAGATCTACGAGGTCACTGTGCCTGTGCCCGATGTCTCTGAACCGGACGACGCGTTGCTTGCCGGTTGGGCGGCCAACTTCCACCGGCGCTACGAGGAGCTGTTCGCCTACCGGCAGTCCGAGCAAGAAATCCGTCTGGTCACCCTGCGGGTCAACCTGCTGGGACGGCGGCCAAGGATCGACCTGCCGGAGCGAGAAACCGGCGGGGACGTGAGCGGGGCCGGCAAGGGGACGCGCCGCGTGTTCCTGGGTGAGTGGCGGGAGGTCCCGGTGTACGGTATCGACGACCTGCCGGCCGGGGGGGAGGTCCCCGGTCCGGCAATCCTGGAGTCGGACTTCACCACCGTTCTCATCGAGCCGGGGGACCGGGCCGTGGTGGACCGGTACGGCGGCATCGAGATGATGGTGGCCATCAGGACAGAAGCGGAGGAGGACCGGGGCACGGCGGAAGGGGAAAAGCCGGACCCCATAACCCTGGCCGTGGTCGAGCACCGCCTGGAATCCATTGCCCTGGAGATGGCCGAGGTGATGCTGCGCACCTCCATGTCTCAGATCCTCAACTCCAGCCGCGACTTCTCCACCGCCATCCTGGACGCCGACTGCCAGCTGGTGGCCCAGGGTGAAGGTATCCCGGTCCACATCAGCGCCCTGCCCGTGGCGGGGGCCGCGATCCGCGAATACTTTGGCGAGGAAATCAACGACGGCGACCTGTTCGTGCTCAACGATCCCTACTTCGGCGGAAGCCACCTTCCCGACATCACCGTCATCCGGCCCATATTCCACGGGGGGCGGCTGCTCTTCTACGGGGTAAACCGGGCACACCACAGCGACGTGGGGGGGGCGACCCACGGCGGCTACAACCCGGCCGCCAGCGAGATTTTCCAGGAGGGCTTGCGCATCCCGCCCCTCAGGCTATACGACCGTGGGACGCCCCGGAACGACCTGCTCGACATGCTGGCCGCCAACGTTCGCCACCCGGAAAACTTCCTGGGCGACCTGAACGCCCAGATCGGCTCGGTGATGATCGCCGCCCAGCGCGTCCAGTCGCTCCTGGATAGCTACGGTCCCTCCCGGCTGCTGGCCGCCGTCACCGAGATCCTGGCGGCCACCGAGCGGCAGGTGCGCCGGTTCATCTCCCAATGGCCCGATGGGGTCTACCGGGGCGAGTCCATGGTGGACGACGACGGGTTCGAAAACAAACTCGTACCCATCCGGGCGACGGTGACCATCGCGGGCGAAACCATGACCATCGACCTGAGCGAATCGAGCCCCCAGGTGACCGGGTTCATCAACAGCGCCTACGCCAATACCCGCTCCCTGGCCCACGCCGCCATCATGTACCTGGCCCCGGCGGACGTGGCGAAGAACGAGGGTTCTATGCGGCCGGTCAAGGTGATCGCCCCCAAAGGCCTGGTGGTCAACGCCAACGCCCCGGCCCCGGTATGTATGAGCACCAGCCACTGTGGCGGGGAGATCATTGAGGCGGTGTTCA
>CAJWBT010000428.1 GCA_913020235.1 uncultured Chloroflexota bacterium | reverse complement strand
GCTGGGGTCGGTGACCCCGATGAAAACGATCTTGTCTTTCAGCCGGCCGGAAAAGTCCTCCTCGCCTTTGAGCACGTCGCGGGCGACGAACGTCGGGTGGGTACCCGGCGGGCCGGGGAAATTGACCAGGAACTGGCCACCTGAGACCTTCACCAGAGGGCTGGGCGCAATCGGGACATCTCCGTTGGGCGCCGGCGCCGCTGGCAATGTGGCCCCTCTGAATTGGGCGATGGCCACCAGCGCGAGCCCGTATACAAAATTCCCGTCTTTGTCCCGCCCATAAGGAATGTACTTCCGGAGCACGCCATCGGCGTCGGGCCTGATCCCGACCAGGCCAATGGACCCTCCGGACTCGGTAGCCAGGCCCCGGTACGGCTCCACCACCCCAGCCACCCCTTCTTTCGATGCGGTTTGGGCCGCCAGGACCACAGCCACTCCATTGTCGACAGCCCGCCGGACCGCACGGGCCAGCTCCAGGTCCTGGGCCCTGGCGGAGTCCGCGCCCGTGGCGATGCGATCAAAGCCGGGAGAGCCAGGGCCGATCACCTGGGTCCCCTCGCGGGTTTGGATCTGAAGGGGAGTCCCGGAGAGGACCTGGTACAGAAATGGCTGAATCTCGGCGAACTGCTCCCTGGTGATCACGGTCTCGGTGTTGCTCTCTTCCGAATACAGAATATCGACCACGATGACGGCCGGCCGGTACCGGCTAACCTGGTCTATGAGCCGGGCGACCAGGCTTCGTGGCCACGGCCACCGGGGGGCGCCCCGCTCGAAATCTTGCTGCGTAATGGCCACGAGGGCTACCTCGGGCCGGGGCTCCCTGGTGTCCCGCCACTGGAATGCCCGATCCAGGAAAAAGAGGTCGGGGCGCTCCATGACCCCGAACACCGACAGCAGGGAAACGGCGAGGACCAACGGAACACTGTATACAAGAAACAACCTTTTCAACGAAAAGAACGTTTGCAACTTGGCGTTGACCTCGTTTCATTCCAGAGCTTCTACGATATCCCGGATTGCCGATGTTACGCGGTGCCGCAGGACTAGCACAATCCGAGGGCGCTCGAATTTTCAAGCCGCTTCGATACGCGCGGGTGACGGCATGCAAACGTCAGGCCCGCCGGGACTTCCTACCCCGGCGCGAACATGTTCCAAGCCTTCAGCGGCTGCCTGGAACAGCCCGTGAATCGGGAGAGGCGCTGTCGAAACCGGGCGGCGTAGCGATGGGGCTCGGCTTCCCTTGACCCCCTTTGGCGTCTATGCTTAACTTTAGCCCACGCGATTGCCGCAAGCTTGACGGAGCGGCGACCGGTCTTCGACCGCCAAGGGGAGCAGCAAAGGCGCGGTCGATATGGAGGGAATTGCCAGGTGATAGTAGCGGTGCTTGACGATTACCAGGGAATCGCCGTTCGGATGGCCGATTGGACCAGCCTGCCAAAAGGGACCGAGGTCCAGTTCTTCCTGGACCACCTGGCCGATGAGGACGGCCTGGCCGAGCGGCTCTTGGAGTTCGAGGTGGTCGCGGGAATGCGTGAGCGTACCCCGTTTCCACGCTCCCTGCTGACCCGGCTTCCGAATCTACGCTTGCTGGTGACTACCGGCCGCCGTAACGCATCCTTCGACACCCAGGCGGCCACCGAGCTGGGCATAGTGGTCTGCGGGACCGGCGGGGCCGGGGAAGGCCCCACCGAGCTGACCTGGGGCTTGATCATCGGCCTGCTTCGGCAGATACCCCAGGAGGACCAGCGTACCCGCCAGGGCCAGTGGGGCACCACCGTCGGCATCGGCCTCAAGGGGAAGACCCTGGGACTGTTGGGACTGGGCCACATCGGCTCGCTGGTGGCCCGGGTGGGCAACGCCTTCGACATGAACGTCATCGCCTGGAGCCAGAATTTGACCGCCGAGCGTGCCGCGGAGTGCGGCGCTACCCTGGTGGACAAGGACACCCTGTTCAGCGATTCGGACATCGTATCAATTCACGTGGTGCTCAGCGACCGCACCCGCGGGCTGGTTGGCGCCCGGGAACTGGGCTTGATGAAGCCCAATGCCTACCTGGTCAATACATCCCGGGGCCCCATCGTCGACGAGACGGCCCTGATCAGCTCGCTGCGACGTCAGGCCATCGCCGGGGCGGCGTTGGACACCTTCGACGTGGAGCCTCTGCCGCCGGGGCACCCGATTTTGTCACTGCCCAATACCGTCCTCGCTCCACACAACGGCTACGTGACCGAGGAAGCGTACCAGGCTTTTTACTCCGGGATTGTGGAAGACATCACAACCTTTGCTGCCGGAGAGCCTGTCCGGGTGCTTAATCCCGAGGTCTTGACCTCGCCTCAGCTTCGGGGACCCGACTAGCGCTCAGTCAACTTGGTTTTGACAGGATGTCATTCTGAGGAGCGGAGCGATGAGGAATCTCAGCGTAACAACGAGATTCTTCGCTTCGCTCAAAATGACATCTCTCAGTTTCAGGTTGACTGAGTACTTGCACCAGAGGGTAACCGGCTTGGAATCGCGGAGCAACTAATCCGACGTGCAAGTTTCTTGAATGTCACCCCGAGCTAAGCGAGGGGTCTCAGGTTTTGTCTGGC
>CAJWBT010000427.1 GCA_913020235.1 uncultured Chloroflexota bacterium | reverse complement strand
GTGGAGCTGGTCCCCGATGGCGAGCTGACGCCCCGGATGTTTAGAATGCAAGTGGGCGATTGGATATCGATCCGGCCCAGGGCCAAGGGCCTGTTCACCATGAATCAGAAGGTGCATCACCACTTCCAGGTGGCAACTGTGACCGGTATCGCCCCGTACGTGAGCATAATCCGCGACTACCTGCATGGCGGCAGCCAGGGTCACAAGTTTTATGTGCTGTATGGCGCCAGCTACGTGGACGAACTGACCTACGATGCCGAACTGTCGAAGCTAGCCGCGGAGCACCCCGATGTGATTCAGTTCATCCCCACGATCAGCCGCCCGAGTGAGGAGCGGAACGCCGGATGGCAGGGGGCACAAGGGAGGGTCAACGACATCGTCGAGGAGTACATGGCCAAGTTCGACCTGCCCCAGGATGACACCATGGTCTACGCCTGCGGGCACCCCGGCATGATCGAGGCCGTCAAGGAAAAGTTCGCCACGGACTGGAAGTTCAAGGAGGAGCGGTTCTGGAAGCAGTAATCCTCCCCGGTCCGGCCCTCGGCCACCCGGTTAGTGCCTAACCAGTAACGAAGCAATGTGGTTCGACAAGCTCACCACGAACGGCGGAGGAACTCTCTCTCCGTTCGTCCTGAGCATGTCGAAGGACCGCCCGCTTCAGGTCCTGCAGTTGTTGGATAGGTTCTTAGCCGACCGCTGACAGCTGACTGCTGACAGCTATGTTGACCGGTGGGTTAGAATTGCCGGTGTAGACCGCAGTTCGTGGGTGGGCCGTGACGCCGATTCGCCGCCAGTACCTCAAGATTAAGCACTCCTACCCCGATGCCATCGTCCTGTTCCGGATGGGCGACTTCTACGAGACCTTCGACGAAGATGCCCGGGTCGCATCGCGGGAGTTGGAGATAACCCTCACCTCCCGCAGCATGGGGAAAGACCTCCGCGTGCCCCTGGCCGGGGTCCCGGCCCACTCCCTGGATGGATACCTGGCCCGCCTTATCAAAAAGGGATACCGGGTGGCCATCTGCGAGCAGCTAAGCGACCCCGCCACGTCCCGAGGTCTGGTGGAGCGGGACGTGGTCCGGGTGGTAACGCCGGGCACGGTGCTGGAACCGGGCTTGCTGGACCAGGGCGCCAACAATTACCTCGCCGCGGTGGTGGAAGAGGAAGAGCTGGCGGGCCTGGCCTACGTTGACATAACCACCGGCGAGTTCGCCTCCACCCAGTTGGGCCAGGCCCAGTTGCCCTTGGAGTTGGAGCGCATCGCCGCCGCCGAAGTCCTCGTCCCCCGGTCCGAGGAAACGCCGCGGTGGGCGGCACTTCGGGGTCAGGAAAACTCCGGCGGCCTCCGTCTGACCTCCCTGGAGCCGTCCGCCTTCGATCTGCCCGCGGCGCGCCAGGCGCTGCTCGACCACTACGGAATCATGACCCTGGAGGCTTTCGGCCTTGAGGGCATGCCGTTGGCGGTCCGGGCGGCCGGGGCCATCGTCGACTACCTGGGCCGCACCCAGAAGGCCGGCAGGCTCCAGCTGTCTGCGCTGCACAACTACTCCACCGCCAGCTACATGGCCTTCGACGGCCAGACCCGGCGCAACCTGGAGCTGTTCCAAGCGGGGCGCTCCGGGAGCGCGCAGCTCTCTCTCCTGGGCATTCTCGACCTGACCAAGACACCCATGGGGAGCCGCCTGCTCCGACAGTGGCTGGGCCAGCCCTTGCTGAGTTTGGAGGAGCTGGACCAGCGCCTGGAGGCCGTCGGCTACTTTTTCGAGGACGGGTTGCGCCGGGCCGGCACCCTCTCGCTGCTGGCGCAGATACCGGACCTGGAGCGCATCCTGGGCCGGGTCATCGCGGGGACGGTGCTCCCCAGGGATTTGAAGGCCTTGAAGCTGGGCCTGGAGGCCGTTGCCGGTCTCGGCCAACACCTGGAGACCCCTCCCGCGGCTCCTGCTTCGCCAGAGGTGAACGGAAGTGTCGGGCCGGTGGCCTGGCTGGCTCGGCAGCTGGCCCCGCTGCCCGATGTCGTTGCCCTGATCGAGCAGGCAATCGCCCCCGAGCCAGCCGGCGACGTGGGGCAGGGGAACGTCATCCGTGAGGGGTTCTCCCCGGAGTTGGACCAGCTGAAGCTGGCATCGCGAGACGCCCGGAGGTTCATCGCCGGGTTGGAGCAGAAGGAGCGGGAGCGCACCGGCATCCGGAACCTGAAGGTCGGATACAACCAGGTGTTCGGCTATTTCATTGAGGTCACCAAGTCCAATCTGGCCCAGGTGCCCGAGGACTACATCCGCCGGCAAACCCTGGTCAACGCAGAGCGGTATATCGTGCCGGAGCTGAAGGAGTACGAGTCCCTGGTGCTCAATGCCCGGGAGCGCATCGAAGAGCTGGAGCGGGCCATCTACCGCCAGGTCTGTGGCCAGATCGAGGGTTCCGCCGGCGCCGTCAACAAGCGGGCTGCCGCCGTCGCCCGGGTGGACGTGTTTTCCAGCCTGGCGGAGGTTGCCGTGGGCCAGGGGTACGTCCGGCCCCGGCTGGACCAGGGGAGCATCATATCCATCAAGGGCGGGCGGCACCCGGTGGTGGAGCGGGTGCTGGACCCCGG
>CAJWBT010000426.1 GCA_913020235.1 uncultured Chloroflexota bacterium | reverse complement strand
TCCCCGGACGCCAGTTGTTCTGGACGATGTCCAGGTGCTTGGCCATCTCCCGGAAAATCTCCAGGCCCTGGGGCTCATGGATGTTCAGGACCATGCTCTTCTTGCCCCGGCACTCGTAGTTACCCCGGGCGTCCACCCCTCCGGTGGTGGTGGCGGGAAGCCCGCTCTTGGCGATGCCCTGGAGGCCCTTGCTGGGGACCTCCACCATGATCATGTCGGCGCCCAGGTCCGAGAGGATGGTGGAGGACAGGGCCCCGGCCAGGGTGCGGCTGAAGTCCACGCCCCGAATCCCGCTCAGGGGGGCCGTTTGGTTTCCGCCGTTCATGGTGCGCCTCCTCGCCCTGCCGGGGTTCTTCGGTGAGCAAGCCCGCCCCGGAATGAAGGGGCTCACCGCGGGTACGCCGGCTAGGCCCGCTGGGGCTTGAGCCCCGTGAACTTCACGCTGGCCGCTTTACCTTGTACTTGGGCCAGCTCCTCTGGTGCCGGGGCCGGGGTGAAGTCCTTCCCAGGACAGCAAGCCATTGCCTCCAGTTCTTCCGGGGTGAGAGGGTGGCGCGCGACAATTCGCACCTCGCCAAAGCCCGCTCCGCTCACCGTCTGCCAGTAGTCGCCTTCGATGATGGCCCCTCCCAAACATCCTGACCAGGCTGATTGGAACCGCTCTCGTAGCTCGGGGACGATCTCCTCGGTGAGGACGATGTCCGAAATGGCCAGCCGCCCGCCGGTTTTCAGGACACGCCAGGCTTCCCGGTATATCTCTGCCTTATCTGGACAAAGGTTGATGACACAGTTGGAGATTACCACATCGGCGAAACCATCCGGCAAAGGCGTGTCCGCCATATCGGCGACATAGAGTTCAACATTCCCGTCTGCCAGCCCGGCCTCTGCTACTGCGTGGTTGGCTTGCTCAATCATCTCGGGGGCGAAATCCACCCCGACCACCTTTCCGTCAGGTCCAACTTTGTGGGCCGCGAGGACGATGTCAATTCCCCCACCACAGCCGAAATCCACGACGACTTCCCCGCCCTGGAGATCAGCAAAGCCAGTGGGGTTGCCGCAACCCCGAGTGAGGTTGAGGGCAAGCTCCGGCACCAGGCCAAGCTCCTCCTGAGAGTAGAGCCCCTGGTCCACCGCATAGCCCGCACCGGGCTCTCCTTTGCTGGGTCAACAGGCCTCCTGATTGCCCCCAGTCTCAGCGAACTTGCCATAGCGAACTCTGACGGCTTGCTTGATTTCCTCGGTGCGCATCCTGCACCTCCTCTCCGATACCATCTCAGTTAGCTTAGAAGAGGTCCTCCTCCACGCCGTTGTATTCCGGCAGCCGGTGGCGGCGGCGGAGGAAGAGCTGGAGAAGCTCGCTCTCGCGCATGGTGTACATGTGGGTGGTCTCGTACTGAAAGAAGCGCGCCGGGGGCACCTCCGCGCGGGCGGCCTTCAAGGCTTGCCGCAGGTCGAGGGTCCCGGCGATGCGGAGCACCTGCTCCTCTGCATCCAGGAGCTGGTACACTCCCTCCCTCTCCGGGACGTCCTCGAGGGCCGTGTCTTCCAGCGGGAATTTCGGAGGCCGGCGCATGGTGTTTGCTCTTTCTTCCTTTCGGCGATAGGGTACCGGACGGTGGGCTACCAGGAGTGGACGATGGCGTCGTGGGGGCAAGCCTGGACGCAGGGGAGCGGCAAAGGGTTGTCCACCGGTTTACAAGGTGCGCAGCTGAACCTCAGGTTTTTGCGGTGCTCATCGGTCACCGACACCACCGTGTCGTCATAGTCGTCCAGCATCGTTATCAGCACCCCCGCCGGGCAGGCCGGAACACAGTCGCCGCAGCCGTCGCAGCGGCCGGTGTCCACCCGGATGTACCAGTCCCCCGACCCGTCGGTGTACCCGTAGTGAGCGATGTACCCCATACCTTCCTGCCGCCTCGCTACCCGACGGTTCTCTGTCTTTTCACGAAGACACCGTCTCGCCTCGCCCCTTCCCAGGGGAGGAGAGCTGGCTTCCGCACCTCGTTCTCCTGCAGGAGCCCGGCCGAAGTGTGGCCGGCGACGGTCATTTCACTCCGGGTCCTTGGGCTCCGCTCCGGATAGACCGCATGATGAATCTCAGGGCCGGCCTGATCGAAAAAGCGCGGTGGAGCGATCGTCCTCCGACCCGCGGCGGTCGGCCCTCTATCCCTTGGCCTTCGCCCTCAGGGCCAAGCTGTTGGCAAAGAGGGCGGCGCCCAGGGCGCCGGCGGTCTGTGGGTCCGTTCCCTCCGGTGGGGCCAGGGCCGTTACCCCCAGCTTCCGTTCAATGCGCTTAACGATGCCGGGGTTCTTGGCGATACCGCCGGTAATCGCGAACTGGGGCTCCAGGCCGATGCGCTCCAGGAGGGTGACCACCCGGCCCGCCATGGCCTCGCAGAAGGCCGCTAGGGCCAGTTCCCGGGAGTAGCCGGTCCTCAGGAGCCCCAGCACCTCCGACTTGGCAAAAACGACGCAGGTGCTGCTAACGGGGGGAGGGTCTTGATCAACCTCCAGGGACAGGGGGCCCATCTCCGTTACGGAGACCTTCATCAGCTCGGCCATGGTCTCCATGCCCCGCCCCGTCCCGGCGGCGCACTTGTCGTTCATGAGGAA
>CAJWBT010000425.1 GCA_913020235.1 uncultured Chloroflexota bacterium | reverse complement strand
GCTCCGGCAGCCAGACCGAGTCATAGCCCAACTCTTCTCCGTACTCGATCTCCTCAAGGATCTCGTGGAACAGCCGGTCCTGGGGAATGTTGCCAAAGTCGCTGAAGAGGTAGAACAACCCAAATTTCATGGCCTCGCCTCCCAATTATTTCAAGGGCGGAGTCACTCTAAGATAATTAAGATAATAATGAGTAATCACCAAAGATGCAACATCATCCTGCGCAATAATGCAAATGCATCATTAACATCCCGATATATAGGTAATATTGCCCGTTTTCGGGGATAGGGGCCGCTGAGCTTCAACGTCGAATGGGGCTGACTTGCCCGGAGCGAAACGGCGAAAGCCCGCCGGTACCCGGCTGCCCAAGGAATTCGTACGCCCCTTTTCCTTTCGTTAAACCGGCGAACCGTCAAACCGCCGGTGCCGGCGACCGGCGGTAGCTCAACCTGGGCCCACAGCCTTCCGGGCCTACGGTGCAGGCCTTGGAACGATCACCACATGGATGGAGGGCTGACCCGACTCTCCCGACAGGGTCTTGATGGCTTGTTCTGCCGCTTCGATGGGGAATGAGTGGGTGTGCAGTTTGTGGAGCGGATGGCGCCCGGAGTGGATGGCCTTCACCGCACGCTCAAAGGCGCCGAACGCCACACCTCTCACTCCCTTGATGGTCGCCTGCTTCTGGATAATCTCATCGCTCGACAAGTCGGCCATGGACCGTCCGCCTTTCAACCCCGCCAGGACCACGGTGCCCCCTACTTTGACCATGCGAACGGCCTGGGCCACGGCTCTTACGGCGTAAGGAGTAGTATCCAGCACCACATCTACACCCTCACCTCCGGTAGCATCCATAACCCGTTCCACCGGATCCTCGCCATCGACATTGATAGCCAGGTCGGCGCCCAGGTCCCGGGCCACCGCCAGCTTGTGCTCATCGCTGCCAAGGCCGGTGACGGCCACTAAAGAGGCGCCGGCGTCGCGGGCCGCGATGACCGAGCACAAGCCCCGCTGCCCCGGTCCGAGGATCGCGATGGAGTTGCCCGGCTCCAGCCCGGTGGCCTCCACCGCCCAGGAGAAACCGGCACCCAGGGGGTTGAACATGACGGCCAGCTCGGCGGGCAGGGCCTCGTCCATGGGATACACCACCGCTCCCGGGGGCAGGTACATGAACTGGGCGAAGGCGCCCCACAGGCCAGGCCGGCGCTCCAGGGCGGTGGAGCCGAATCTGCCGCCGCTGGGACAGGGCCGGTCCCTGCCCTCCAGGCATGCCTCGCATCTCCCGCACCGGTAGGCGGAGCGGACCGCCACCCGGTCGCCCACCGCCACACCCCAGCGGCGGCTGGCCTCCGGCCCGATGGCCTCGATAAGTCCCAGCGGCTCATGGCCCAGAATCAATGGGTACGGCACAGGGAGGTCACCCCGGAACCACTCATAGTCCGTGCCACAGACGCCGGCAGCCTCAATACGCAGCAACGCATCATCCTCGCCAACGGCCGGGATGTCTATCTCTCGAGTCTCCATGGTATTGAGGCCCACCATGACCGCCGCTATGGCCTTCTCCGGCATAGTACCCCCCTTAGAACCACAAAGGATTTTGCCCGCGTTTGGCCTCCGGGCCGGTGATGTTGCCCTTGGCGCCCAGTCTACCAACTAGGATTTGGTCTTCCCACCCATTCACCCCACTGGTAATCAGTCAGGCCCGGCCCCTCACACCGCCGGGAGCGCCGGGTGACGACATCGGCCGGGGGAATAGAAAGTGGCGTTGGCGGCGAAAGTGAGGGTGGCGCGGGCTCCGCGGTGGGTTCAGGCTTGCCACTGCCGGCCGGCGGCGGCAGGATGAATGCCGGAACATCAGGACGAAGCAGGACTGATCGCGGGAGCCGAAGATACGGGAATGGCGCTGCGGCTCTCGGGTTCTGACGCTCGGGCCGGCCGCCGGCTAGGTGCCCGGTACCTCGATGGGCTTGGTGACGGCATAACCCCCGTAGGCGCCCCACCCGGCGGAGAGGCCCGCCCACCACTGGGACTCGCCGCCCACCACGGCGACGTGGATGTCATCCGGCGTCTCCACCATGGGGACCACCGCATCGTCGGGGAGATTGGACAAGTTGGGTGGGTCCTCCACCCCATGGCCCCAGTAGTACATGTGGCCTTCCCCCTCCACCAGGATGCCGCTCCGCTTCATCCACCCCACGTTGTACCCGGCGTTCTTCCACAGCCACTCCTTCAGGGCTTCCTTGGAGTAGCCGCCCCGGTCCAACTCCTGGGCCACCTTGCCGCTGAAAGAGATGAGGTACTGTCCCGCAGTGTGAAACATGTTGATGCCCACCGTGGGCAGGGAGTAGGCGAGCAGCTTCAGGATGCGGTCGGTGGTGCCCGGCACGAAGACGGGGTCAGGAGCCTGGCAGGCGAAGACCGTTACCGCGTTCCGGTCCCGGTCCATTCCGGCCCGCTCCTCGTGCAGCAGGGTCCACGGGCTGGCCTCTTCATTTTCCGCCACGCAGAAGGCGAACTTGGCGGGGCTGCCCTGGGTGGACATGTCCGAGACCCCCGGGAAGGCGCCACCGATGTTCCACAGCACCAGCCGAACCGCCCGGCCTATGGCGGCGTTGGCGTGGG
>CAJWBT010000424.1 GCA_913020235.1 uncultured Chloroflexota bacterium | reverse complement strand
GGGTATCAAGCCATTCAAGAGACGCTGGACCAAGGGCTCCAGCGTTTCAATGCGATCACTCGGCGATCACCCGGCGCGACGCCGGAGCTTGCTTTGTGAGTCTTCAGGTAATATAACACAAGTGCGGTTGGCCGTTGATCTTCCTCTACCACAGGGTCAGGCACAGGGTCAGGCGCCCCCGGCCGGAATGTGAACCGGCGCGCCCGGAGGGAAGAGCGGGCGGTCCGGCAAAGATGCTCCGAAGGAGGAGGTTACCTTGGAAGCCACCAAGAAAATCGCCGAATACGTGACAACCACCAACCTGGAGGACTTCCCAAACGAGGCCATTGAGGCAGCGAAGGGCGCCATAATGGACTGCCTGGGATGCGCGCTGGCGGGCTCCGTTGAACCCCTAGCGGCCATATTATCCGAATTTGTCCGGTCCACGGGCGGCAGGCCAGCGGCCTCTGTGATCGGCCGGGGGTTCAAGACCTCGGCGCCGGAAGCGACCCTGGTGAACGGCGCCATGGGCCACGCCCTGGACTACGATGACATCAACCGCATCGTCAAAGGCCACCCCAGCGCCGTCCTGGCGCCCGCGGCCCTGGCCCTGAGCGAAGAGGCAGGGGCGCCCGGGCGGGACATGCTGTTGGCCTACATGCTGGGCTTCGAGGTCGCCTGCAGCGTGGGAGACTCCACCAGCGTGGGGTTTCACGACGACCTGGGCTGGCATCCCACCAGTCCTTTGGGGACCCTTGGCTCGGCGGCGGTTGCGTCCCGAACACTGAAGCTGGACCAAGAACAGACCGCCATGGCCGTTTCCCTGGCCGCTTCTCAGGCAGCCGGCTTGCGGCAGAATTTCGGCACGATGACCAAGCCCTACCATGCCGGCGCCGCCGGCCGCAATGGGGTAACCGCCGCCAAGCTGGTCCAGGCGGGGTTCACCGCCAGCGGTGATGCCATCGAAGGCAGGTTCGGCTTCCTCCATGCTTTCTCCGGCGGGTCCGGGTACCAGTTGGAGAAGGTGGTCCAAGACTTGGGCCGGCGCTGCTACTTCACCGAGACGGGCATCGAGATCAAGAAGTACCCCTGCTGCGGCAGCGCCCACCTGGCCCTCGATGCCACCGCCCGTCTGCTGGACCGCGAGACCGTCGAGCCGAGCGACATCGACCGGATAGCCGTGATGGTTGACTTCGACCCTCCCCGGTCCCTGATTCACTCCCGGCCCAAGCAGGGCCTGGAAGGCAAATTCAGCATGAACTACTGCCTGGCGGCGGCGTTCCTGGACCGCAAGATCGGGCTTGGAACGTTCACCGACGAGCAGGTGATGCGGCCGGAAGCCCAGACACTGATTCCCAAGATAGAGATGGTCCGCATCTCCGGGTATGAAGGCCAGCCAAGCTGGGTGGAGGCCTACAACGAGGTGGAGGTCCACATGCGGGACGGGCGAGTGTTGCGAGAGCGAAAGGACCGTCCCAACAAGGGCGCGCTCCGGGGCACCACCCTGGACGACATCCGGAACAAGTTCGAGGACTGCGCCTCCCTGGCTCTCTCCCCGGGGGCAACGCAGGAGATCGTGGGGTTGTTGGAAAACCTGGAGGATGTCGAGGACGTCGGCAGGTTGGCCGACCTGCTGCGGGGAGACTCCTAGGCGGGGGCCCACCAGTACCGCTTCCAGCAAGAGGTGATGAATACGGCTCGAACCAAAGCCAGGTTGACTATGTGTTAGTACTCAGTCAACTTGGTTTTAACAGGATGTCATTCTGAGGAGCGGAGCGACGTAGAATCTCAGCGTAACAACGAGATTCTTCGCTTCGCT
The DNA here is from genome assembly GCA_913020235.1 of uncultured Chloroflexota bacterium. The sequence continues at coordinate 829 of CAJWBT010000424.1, read as the reverse complement.
CAGAATCACATCTATCAGTTTCCGGTTGACTTAGTACTGGTAGAGAAAGGGTGCTTGCCGGCGTCTTCCTACCCTGAAGCACGAAGAGGACCCGCCGTTGACCAATGGCCATTTGGGACGCATCCGTTGACAGCGATGATGCGTCCCATTATTATTTGAAAAACGTTCTACGAGAGTTCTCAGCCAGCCGGTGAAGAACACCAGCCGATATGACCTCCATCCGGGAGATCAGTCTAGTGGAGGGGTAAGGTAATGGCCGACCAAGACGTCAGTTTGATGGCCCATCTGATGCGCCGCGCCGGCTTCGGCGCGCCCCGCGAGGAGCTGGAAGCCCGAGCCGCTAAAGGGTACGAGGCAACGGTCGAGGAACTCTTGCACCCCGAGGAGCAGGAGCCCCTGGATAGATTCGAGATGATTCGGTACCATCCGTGGACCTGGCGGCCCGGTACCCTGCCCGGAATGGGCGCCGCCGAGTGGATGCACGATATGATCACCACCAAGCGGCCCCTGGAAGAGAAGATGGCGCTGTTCTGGCATGGGGTGTTCGCCGCCGGGGTCTCCAAGGTGGACCACTACGACGAGCTGATGGACATGCTCTTCATGTTCCGCGAGAAGGGCATGGGGGACTACCGGGAACTGCTGACGGCGCTTTCCAAGGACCCGGCCATGATCTACTGGCTGGACAACTGCGAGAACCACGCCGCCGCAGTCAACGAGAACTGGGGCCGGGAGTTGCTGGAGCTGTTCAGCATGGGCGTGGGCAACTACAGCGAAGTGGACGTGAGAGAGTGCTCCCGGGCCTTCACCGGGTGGACCATCGTCCCCAAGC
>CAJWBT010000423.1 GCA_913020235.1 uncultured Chloroflexota bacterium | reverse complement strand
AATCGGTGGGAATGAGCCTGGAAGAGATCTTCTTGAAGCTGACCACCCAGGAGGAAATCTAACCATGCGCACCGCCCAGGCTGTGGCCTGGAAAGAGATACAGGTCTACTTCAGCAGCCCCACCGCGTACATCGTGGGCTTGATTTTCTTGGTCCTTTCCGGCTTCTTTTTCGCTCGGGACTTGAACGACCCCTTCCCAATTGCCACGCTGGCCCCCTTCTTTCAAGGGGCGGTTATCATCCTGATTCTATTGGCCCCGGCCCTAACCATGCGTCTCCTGGCCGAAGAGCAGAAGCTGGGCACCATTGAGCTGTTGCTGACCGCTCCGGTGCGCGACTGGGAGGTAGTGTTAGGCAAGTACATGGCCAGCCTGGTGTTCTTGGTGGCCACGGTCGCCTTGACCTCTTACTACGTTGTTCTCCTGGCGCTCTTCGCCAGCCCCGATCCCGGCCCGATTTACTCGGGCTATTTGGGCCTTTTCCTTTATGGCGCCGCTTCCCTGTCCGTCGGGATGCTGTGCTCCACTTTGACCAGCAACCAGATTGTGGCCGCCGTGGTGGCCATGGGTATCCTCCTGATCCTGTTTTTCGCGGACCTGGCCGCGGGGTCCGTGGGGGGAACCGCATCAACCGTCATCGGGGAGATCGGCCTCAAGAGCCACTTCGACGATTTCGAGCGCGGGGTGATCGATACCAAGGACATCGTCTACTTTCTTAGCGTCACCGCTTTCTTCCTCTTCCTGAGCATCAGGGCCCTGGAGTCCCGGAGGTGGCGGTAGTATGAGCAACCGTCCGACCGACAGCCCAGGCGATTGGCGTAGGCAACGGCGCCCCTCAGCAAGTTCGCGCCGGGAGACAACCGCTTCCCCCAAAGTCGAAGAAACCACCCCGGAGTCCGGAGAGGAACCGGCTCTATCCCGCACCATGGGCAGCTTCCTGGAGCCGGCGCTGGACGCCATCGGCTCCTTCGCCGCCCCGCTGCTCGTCGCAGGCATCGTGGGCCTGGTTTCAGGCGCTGCCGTGCTGGCCTTTGTAGGCTCCATGCGGGTATACGGCTGGATCACCTTCGGAGCCGGTGGCGTCCTCGTTCTAGTGGTCGGGCTGATCTCCCTGAGTTCCGTGATGGCCGCCTTCTTCAGCCGGACCGGCCGCTACGGGGTCAACTCGATCATCATGGTGCTCGCGTTTACGGGGATTATCGTGGTGGTCAACTTCATCTCCTTCGAAAACCACAATCGGATGGACGTGACGGCAACCAACGAGTTCAGCCTGGCCAGCCGAACCAAGCAGATGCTGAAAGACCTGGACGAGCCGGTGCGGGCCACCGCTTTCTACGTCACCGATTTCAACCAGGACCCGGAAATGATAGCCCGGCGGGCCAGGGTCGAGAATACCCTTCGGGAGTTGGACGAACGGTCCGGCAAGTTCACCTATCGATTCATGGACCCCGACTTGAATCCTGAGATCGCCCGCAACTACGGGCTGACCCAATACGAGTCTGTCGTCGTGGAAGCAGTGGATTCCGGTATCACCGACATGGTCGAGCGCACTCGAGCGGACCCGGATTACGCCAGGTTGGAGCAAGACCTGGTGACCAGCCTTCTGGTGGTCACCGGTCAGCAGAGGAAGACAATTTATTTCTTGAGCGGCCACGGGGAGCGCAGCATCAACAGTAGGATCGACGACGGCGAAGGTTACACCCTGGCCAAGGACGGTTTGGAGCAGGACAACTACGATGTGCGCACTCTGCGGTGGCGCTTGCGGGATGAAGACGTAAGCGTGCCCGACCAGCCGGACGAGGACTGCCTGGAGTGCCTCCCCGGTGCCGCGCTCCTGGTCATCGCCGGACCCACCCAGGATATGCCGGAAGCCCATGCTCGAGTGCTGGACCTCTTTCTACAGGGCCGCAATGCCGACGGCAGCCCCCGCAGGGAGGCCGGCCGGCTGGTCGTCCTCGCGGACCCGGACACCCCGGACTCCTTCCGGAGTTTTCTCGCCGGGTGGGGCCTGGTACTTGGCTCCGGGTACATTCGGGACCTGTCCGAATCTCTGCCACAGCAGCCCCGCATCTTCAGGGCAGACCCTTATCTTCCGCAGTCTTGCTCCGGACCAGCTTGCCCACCTGGCATTGCCCAGATCACGATACCCAGGGGAGTGGAGCTGGGCACAACACTTATGGGCGCGGCGGCGCCTATTGTCCCCATTGTTGAAAACTTTGCCGCGCTGGCGTTCACTTCTGGCAACAGTTACATGATCGAGGACCTCGAGCGAACCGAACCGGTCACCGACGGAGACCAGTCCGACCCTCGGGGCCCCTTTTTCCCGGCGGTGTATGTCGGCCCCGCGGGCGGAGAGATCTCGTCTGCTGAGCCCCCCAGCAACGAGGTGGCCAGCCTGGTAGTCTTCGGCGACGCCGACTTTATCGCCAACAGTTTCTTGACTCGGCCGGGCGGCTCCCCGGACCTGTTTCTCAACTCCGCCAACTTCTTGCTGGGGGACTATTCCCTGGTGTCCATCCGGCCGAAAGCGTTCGCCTTCCGCGAGTTCAACCTGGACCGAAACGAGCACAATTTCGTGCGGTTTTCTTCCTGGCTGTTCATGCCCGGGTTGCTGGCGCTGATGGCCGGGGTGGTCTGGTGGG
>CAJWBT010000422.1 GCA_913020235.1 uncultured Chloroflexota bacterium | reverse complement strand
TGGCCGGTGCTGACGATGTAGGGCTCCTGCTGGTGCCACCAGGTCCCCACGCTGTGACCGGCCAGCGCCAGACGGCCTGGAATGCTGTGCTCCCGGAACATGTCGGCGGCAAACCGGTGGATGGCGCCGGTGTTTGCTCCTACCTGGCACTGCTCGATGGTACTGCGATAAATGTCCAGGATTATCCGGTAGGTGTCCTTCTGCTCTGCTGAAGGGTCCCCCACGACCACGGTGCGAGACTGGTGGCCGGGGTATCCCTGATAGTAGGAAACGTAATCGTTCCGGATTATATCGCCCTTGCGAAAGGTCATATCGCCCTCTCCGCCGTAGGCGACGGTGTTCCTGTGAGAGTTCAGAATGCCGTGAGCCCACTGGGCACCCCGGCTGATGCAGCGCTGCACGATGCGGCTGTGGATCTCCCTTTCGGTATCTCCCTCCCGCAGCGCCGCGAACACTTCAAGGTACGCCTCGTCCAGAATGTTGGCCCCTTCCTCCAGGAGTTTTACCTCCCCGGCCGTCTTGATCCAACGGACCCGGTCCATCAGCTCGGTGCAGTCCATCATCGTCAGGCGAGGCAACAGACCCTGTATTTCTTCCCATCGGGCCGCGCTGAGGTAGGTTTTTTCGAACCCAACCCTCTCTCCTTCCAGGCCCATTTGTTTCAGGAGGTCCGCTATCCGCGAATAGGGCGACTCGGCGTAGTCGTCGTAGACCTCGATTCGCTCGATCCAGGAGTCGCGCCGGGCCAAAGGGGCCGCGAAGCTATTTAGGATCAGGGCCGGCTCGCCCTGGCGCGGCCATACCAACAGCACCTCCCGGGGGGAATCGGGGAAATCGAGGTGCCGGGCCAGGGTGCCGGGGTACGAAAATCCGGCCAGGTAGGTGAAGTTCTTCCCGGACCGGACGACCACCGCGGAGCAGCCATGCCGGTCCAGGTATTCGTTCAACCGGTCCACGTTGGCGATGATTTCCCTCTGGGTCGATGACACGACTCCCCTCCTTTGCTTGCTGGATTCAGCGGCAGTTTAACCGACTGTGGCCCAGACGACAATTCGACCGGCGGGTTACCTCGGTGATGGTGCGCCGTTTGTTGACGGTATCGGGTGGCGCCATTACAATCCCGATGCGTCCGGGCTGCCGAACCCTTGCGGTCCGGCTTCTATCGAGACGAGGCTCAGGGCAGCCGGCAATCTTTTTGGGGGCGAGCTAGAGGTTGGACTGGACTCTTCTGGCATTGTTGAGCGCCGGCACGTTCGGTGTGGTTACGGCCTTCGACAAACGGCTGATCGACAAGCACTTGCCCAGTCTGGCCAGCTTTTACGCCGCAGTCTGCATCACGCTGGTGGGCTCTGCCGCGGTGGTGCTGGCGGCATCCGGCGGCCCTGAGAGCGCGCCCACCGGAAACCTGATTATGGCCGGCGTCTCTGGGCTTTGCTGGAGCGCCGGGCTGGCCATGACCTTTTGGGGCTACAAGCTGGAAGAGGCGTCCCGGGCCAGCGCGGTCATCCATGTCTTTCCCGTCTTTGTCGCTATCATGGCGGTGGGATTCCTGGACGAGACCCTGGCAGCGGGACAATGGGTAGCCATCCTGGTGGTCGTAACCGGAGCGATGCTGGTCTCTCTGCGAAGCTCCGCCCGCAGCGGGCTTGGCAGACTCACCCGGTCGTTTCCCGTGCTCATCGGGGCCGGCTTCTTCCTCGCGTTGGCGCACCTTACCGGCAAGTACGCCCTCGAAGAAGTGTCGGTGTCGACGTTCTTCCCCATACGCAGCATCGTCATGGCCATCGGGTTTTTCCTCCTGGCCAAGCCCCGGGCCTTTCGCCAGCTTCTGGTGGCGATGCGGGACCGGCAGACGCTGGTCCTCGTCGTGGCGGCGGAGTTCATTCTGGCTCCCGTGGGATCGCTGACGCTCGCCGGGGCAACCAGTTTGGGGCCCGTGTCCCTGGTATCTACCATGTCGGCAACCCGGCCTCTCTTCGTGTTTGTGATCACTACATTGCTCAGCGCGCCCCGCATACGCATACTGGAAGAGCCCCTGGAGCGGAACACGCTGGCTCTCAAGCTGGTGTCTTTGGGGTTGATCTTGAGCGGCACTGCCGCGCTGACCCTGCTTTGACGCCTCGCACAGGATCCCTGTCCCTTCCGGTGGCTCAGGTTAGCCTGGCCTTCCCTTTTCGCAAGGGGAAAGGAAATGGTCCTCTCCAGGTTGCAAAAGGGGACCAGCGATAGGCGAAGGAGTGGGGATCAATTCGTATCCGCCAGTTTCAGATCGATCCGGTACCAGAACGGGCGGGCAAATAGGAGTTGGCAAATGGTGAAGGCGCAAAAAAACACCTCCCTGTCTAGGAGGTGCTGATTGCGGCCAGCGCGTGGAAGCCGGCGGCTAAACCGAACCTGTGACGATTACATTGAAGGAGATGCGCCATCGCCCGGTGGGGCCCGATGTGGGAATTATACCCGGCCAGCTAGGCCGGTCCTCCAGCTCATCAGCTCAGCAAGAACCCCCGCACTGCGAAGCAAAAACCGAGGCCTAAGCCTATAGCCATCACTCAGGCCATCTTGGTGAAGACCTCCGCCCACAGAGGTTGGAGCGGAAGAAGGGATTCGAACCCTCGACCCCCTCCTTGGCAAGGAGGTGCT
>CAJWBT010000421.1 GCA_913020235.1 uncultured Chloroflexota bacterium | reverse complement strand
TCCTCCTCCCCCAATCCCAGGAGGCGGCCGTAAACCTCATTGTTATGCATGCCCAGGATCGGGCCGCCGGCCAACTCGGGCAACGGCCCTCCGGAGAACAACACGGGGAACCCCGCGCCCACGCCTTTCACCGGCTTCTCGAGGGCGCCGTGGCGCATGGGTTGGAGGGTGCCTCGCTCCCAGAAGTGCGGGTCGGCCATGACCTCCGCCGCGGACCGGACCGGACCGCAGGGGACGTCACCGGCCTCCAGCCGCTCCAGGGCCTGCTCAAGGCTCATGGCGCCGATCAATCGCTGTACCGCTTGCCGGGCCTCTTCTAGGTGGGCGCCGCGGGCTGGGCCGGTGGCAAAGCGCGGGTCCTCCGTGAGCTCCGGGGCGTCCAGGGCTTTAGCCAGCCGCACCCACTGGTCGTCGCCGCTGGCGGTCAGGACCAGATCGCCGTCGCTGGCCCGGTACAGGCCGGTGGGCCCGCTGCGGGTAAAATTGCCCGTCCGCAGCGGCAGCCCTTCGTCGATGAGCTCCTCAAGGTTCTCCATGAACATGAGTGAAACCAGCGTGTCCATCATGGAAACGTCCAGGTGTTGCCCCCGTCCGGTCCGATCCTTTTCCCGCAGAGCGGCCAGAATGGAGTAGCAAGCGAAAAGAGGTGTGACCAGGTCACCGATGAGGAACCCAACCCTGATGGGGGACCCGTCCTCCTCGCCATTGATGTCCATCAGGCCGCTCATCCCCTGGATTTGCGGGTCGTGGGCCCGCTTGTTGGCGTAAGGACCGTCCTGCCCGTAGCCGGAAATGGAGCAGTAGATGACCCCCGGATTGACCTGGGACACCTCGGGATAACCCAGGCCCATGCCCTTCATGGAGCCGGGGGCCAGGTTTTCCACGAATACGTCGCAGGACTCGGCCAGCTTCAAGAGCATGTCACGGCCCTTGGGATGCTTCAGGTTCAAGGTGAGGCTCTTGACCCCCTGGGCCCGCTTCAGGAACATGGTGGAAAGGTCCTGGTCGGTCTGGCTCACCGGGTGGTTTCCTTTGGGCCCGGCGTAGTTGCCGATTCCTCGCGCCGGATTTCCCCGGCCCGGCATCTCGACGGTTATGACCTCGGCGCCCAGCCGGGCGAGGTTCATGGCGCAAAAAGGCCCGGCCAAATACACGGTTACGGCCAGCACACGGATGTCGCGTAGGGGCTCCATGTTTCCTTCCATGAGGAGCGCTCCTCCAGAGTGGTCCGCCGACCAAACGGAGCGAACCGCGGGTTCGAGGCAATAAGGGCGCCACGTCCGCGGTCCGGGTTAAGCCCGGCCCTTGAGCCCGATACCGGGGCGGCCGCCCGGCCCAGTATACACGGGAAAGGGCCGCCCGTGCACCGCTCCCAACCGCAGAGTCGGGAGGCCCCTTGTGCAGGTGACCGTATGATAGAATCCAAGCAACTCCGAGCTTCGATGACAACGCCGGTGAGGTGTTTGAGATGGCGCCCAACATAGTTCTATCCAACGCTGAGTTTAAGGTGGTGGGCACCCGTCCAATCCGTCACGACGGAACCGATAAGGTCACCGGCCGGGCTAAGTTCGGCGGAGATTTTCAAGCGTCCGGGATGCTCCATGGAAAGGTGCTGCGCAGCCCCCACGCCCACGCCAGGATCAAGTCCATCGATGTAAGCAGGGCCCTGGCCCACTCCGGCGTCAAGGCCGTAATCACCAGCCAGGACATGCCGGTGGCCAGAATGGATAACCCAGGCCGAGACATGCGCTTCGCCAGCGACAACCACATGGCTCGGGACAAGGTGCTGTACAAGGGCCACGCCGTGGCGGCCGTGGCGGCCACCAACCCGCACATCGCCGAGACGGCGGTGGGACTGATTGACGTGGAGTACGAGGTGCTGCCGCCGGTGACCGACGTCCGGGAGGCGATGAAAGAGGACTCCACCCTTCTCCATGACGATCTGACTGCCAAGGAGTTGGGCGAGGAAACCGGCAAGACGAGCAACGTAGCCACCCACTTCAGGTACGAAATAGGCGACGTGGCCAAGGGATTTGGCGAGGCCGATATCACGGTGGAACACGAGTACACCACGGCCATGGTGCACCAGGGCTACATCGAGCCCCATAACGCAACCGCGCTCTGGAACGCCGATGGCCAGCTAACGGTCTGGTGCAGCACCCAGGGGGCTTTCAACGCCCGTGAGGAGCTTGCCAAGGTGTTGGATGTGCCGGTGTCCAGGATAAGAGTGGTGCCCATGGAGATCGGCGGTGGCTTTGGCGGCAAGATCAACATCTACCTTGAGCCCCTGGCCGCCCTGCTTTCCGCCAAGACCGGGAAACCGGTCAAGATCGTCATGTCGCGGTCGGAGGTTTTCGAGAGCACCGGTCCCACCTCCGGGACCTATATCAAAGTGAAGATGGGGGTCACCAAGGCGGGGAAGATCACCGCCGCCGACGCTTACCTAGCCTATGAGGCCGGCGGCTTTCCTGGCTCGCTGGTCGACGCGGGCGGCCAGTGCATGTTCGCCCCCTACGAGATGGACAACGCGCGGGTGGATGGCTACGACGTGGTGGTCAACAAGCCCAAGACGGCGGCCTACCGCGCGCCGGCCGCTCCCAACGCCGCCTTCGCCGTCGAAACGGTGGTCGACGAGCTTGCCG
>CAJWBT010000420.1 GCA_913020235.1 uncultured Chloroflexota bacterium | reverse complement strand
TGTCCGAGTACATGGAGAAGCACACCGTCTCCCGCCTCATCGGGGCGCCTCCGGGATATATCGGCTACGAAGAAGCGGGCCAGCTCACCGAGGCGGTGCGCCGGCGCCCCTACCGGGTGCTCCTTTTCGACGAAATCGAGAAAGCCCATCCGGACGTGTTCAACATCTTGCTGCAAATCCTGGAGGACGGCCGCCTCACTGACGGCCAAGGGCGCACCGTTGATTTTCGCAACACCGTGGTCATAATGACCAGTAACCTGGGCACCGACGGGCTGCGGCGGCAACCCTTCGGTTTCCGCACCGATGGCCGGGATGGGGACGTGGACGAGCAGAAGCTGCGGGACTCGGTCAACGACGCCCTCAAGCGGACCTTCCGGCCCGAGTTCCTGAACCGGATCGACGAAACCATCATCTTCCACCCGCTGACCCAGGAACAGATCGTCCAGGTGGTGGTCCTGATGGTCAAGGACGTCCAGAAGCGGCTGGAGGACCGGGGTATCACCTTCGAGCTGACGCCGGAGGCCGGCCGGTGGCTCGCCGAGGAAGGGTTCGACCCGGTGTTCGGCGCGCGCCCCTTGCGGCGGGCCATTCAGCGCCATCTGGAGAACCCGCTGTCCAAGGGCATTCTTGCCGATGAGTACCACACGGGAGACCACGTGGTGGTGGATGCCGGTGGCGCCGGCCTGGTCTTGACCAAAGCTGCCACCGCGGCCCAGCCGGCTTGACGCCTGCCCCCGGCGAGCGGGATGCCGCGGGCTGAACATGAAGCCGTCACCTTGGGGGCGTTAAAGTCCGCGACGACCCGGACAAGCCGAGGTACCTGAGCTACAACCCGGTGTCGGGCGTCCGGCTGATCGAATTTTTTGCCGACGCCATGGGAGAGAATATCGGCATTTCGATTTCTCATGCCTGCCCGGTCCGCGCCTATCCCGGGCGCGGGCGCCGGCTCCACATGGACAAATCCGGCGAGTTTAGCGACCTGCTGTCCCAGCTTCCGCGGGGCAGCCTGGCTGGCGGCGCCGGGTCGCCGGGCAGATGAGGTTCATCAGCCGGGCCTCGGTCCTGGTTAGCCGGCCCAACTGGCGGAGCACCGACAACCTCCTGCGTCTCGGGGTGTTCCTGGCCGTTATTGCCGTCGTTGTAGCGTCCTACCTCCTGCAGAAAGATATCACCCTGGAACAGTATGGGTACCTCGGAGTGGGGCTGATCGTCCTGTTGGCCAGTGGCGGGCTCCTCATGCCTCCCGGTTTTATTGTTGTCTGCGCTGCCAGCTCCTCCGGCACCGTCCCCGAGATTGTCCTGACCCCCTACTGGGTTGCCCTGATCGCCGGGACCGCCGGCACCCTGGGCGAGCTAACCGGGTACTTTTTGGGGTACAGCGGCAGAGGTATCGTCACAAGAACCCGCATATACCTGAAGGTCGAAGGCTGGATGCGGCGCCGGGGCTGGCTCATTATTCTCCTGGTGTCACTGGTCCCCAACCTGATCTTCGACGTGGTGGGGATAGCCGCCGGCGCCCTCCGTTATCCTTTGTGGAGGTTCTTGGCCCTCGTATGGGTAGGCAAAATTGCAAGGTTTTTCATTATTGCCTACGCCTGCGCCTATAGCGTAGAATGGCTAATTGATAGCCTGGAGTGGCTGCCTGGCCTGTTTGGGGCCTAGGAGCCGTCAGCTCTCGGCACCCGTCAACCGCCCTCGAAGAATCCTGGCGGGGCATAGCTGATAGCTGAAAGCTGATGACTGACGGCCGATGGCCGGTAGCAGATATCCGAGAGGCCTTGCCTTGGTTGCCGTTCCCACCACCGGGCCCAACATCGCCATCAACCTGTTGCGCGCAGGAATACGGTTTTGCCTGGGAAGGCCCGTGCTTACCCTGGTGGCACTGAACCTGCTGGCCACCCTCCTGGTGTATATTCCCCTCTACGAGAACCGGGACGGCTACCTCCAGCTTTCCTTCACCGGCTTGTCCTTGGATAACATCTACCGCTACTGGGACGGCCCCCTATACCTGGTGGTGGCCCAGACTTTCTACGACCCGGACAGTCCGGCAGTCGGCGCTTTTGCCGACCTGGCCCCGGGTTACTACGCGGCTCACCTGCCCGGCTACCCGGCTACCATCCGGCTGTTCTCCTACGTCTTCGGCTACGCCAACGGGATGATCGCCGCCACCATAGCCGCGACCAGCCTGGCCATCTGGGTCCTGTACCAGCTTCTGAAGGAACTGGGTCTTGCCGGCAAGGCCTTCTGGTTGGGGTGCGTGTTCCTGCTCCTGCCCCCTCGGTGGCTTATCTACCACAGCGTGGGGGCGGCGGAGCCCCTTTTCATCCTGGAAGTGCTGAGCTTCATCCTGTTCTACCGCAGAAAGCAGTTCTGGCTGGCCGGCCTGGCCGGTGCGGCGGCGGTACTGACCCGCAGCCCCGGAGTTCTCCTGCTTGCGGTGTACCTGGTGCTGATCGCGGGGGAATACATCCGCTCCAGTCCCCGGCCCGCCGCGTGGTCGGTGGCATGGCAAAAGCTGTTGCCCATGGCGCCCTTCGTGGCGGCCCCGTTGCTTCTGTCCGCGCTCTTCCAGGTCCAGTACGGAGATTTCTTCGCCTACTTCCACTCCGGCGACAATATCCACCTCACGGGCGCCCCATTTG
>CAJWBT010000419.1 GCA_913020235.1 uncultured Chloroflexota bacterium | reverse complement strand
GTTCACGATGTCCACGATCCCCTGGGCGGCGCCCACGGTGTCCAACCCGAGGCGGCCGCCCACCCGCCGCTGAATGGCCTGCGCCGCCTTGTCCGGCGAGAGGACCAGCTTGCCCCCCAGCAGGTGCTTGGCGTTGAGATAACCCAGGATAACGTCGGCGTCGGTCACCGTCGGCTCCTGCCCGCCGCCACCATAGCAGGCAGGCCCCGGAGCCGCTCCCGCGCTCTGAGGTCCGACCCGCAGCCCGCCGCCATCGTCCACCCAGGCGATGCTTCCCCCACCGGCGCTGACCTCGGAAAGGTCAACCACCGGGACCTTGATGGGATGGCCGGTGCCCAGCAGCCAGCGCCGCAGGTTGCCGCTGCCTCCGACCTCGTACTCCGTGGTGACGCTGACCTGCCCGTCATCGATCAGGCTGGCCTTGGCGGTGGTGCCGCCCATGTCGAATGAGACCAGCCGGGAAAGAGACAGCACCTTACCCAGGGCGGCCGTGGCGATCACTCCGGCGGCCGGGCCTGATTCCACGAACATCGCCGGCATCCGGAGACCCTCGTCGACGGTGGAGACGCCGCCCCCGGAGCCCATGAGGTACAGAGGAGGGTAGGCGTCCTGCTCCAGGAACCGGTTTAGCCGGCTCAGGTACCCTTCCAGCACGGGCGCCACGTAGGCACAAACCGCGGTGGTGCTGGTGCGTTCGTACTCCCGGACCTCCGGCAAGACTTCGCTGGACAGGAACACCCGCACGTCCGGCAGGGCGCGGCGGACCGCCTCGCCGATGGCCTGTTCATGCTCGGGATTGAGGAAGGAGAACAGCAGGCAGACGGCCACCGCCTGGACCCGGTGGCTCTTCAGGAACGCGATGATCTCCGAGAGTTCGTCCTCGGCCAGAGGCGTGCGGACCTGCCCTTGGGCATCCACCCGCTCCGATACCTCCAGCCGTAAATGTCGTGGAATGAGCGTCGCCGGAGGGGGCTGGAACATGTTGTACAGCTGGGCCCGGGCCTGCCGGCGGATCTCCAGCACGTCGCGAAAACCCCGGGTGGTTATCAGCGCGGCCCGCGCCCCCTTGGACTCCAGGATGGCGTTGGTCACCACCGTGGTGGCGTGGGAGAGGAACGAGATGGCGCCGGCGGAAACGCCCCGGTCCGCGGCCAGCGCCTCGAGGGCCTGGATCACGCCTGCCGCATAGTCCCCGGGGGTGGAAGCCACTTTGAGGACGCCGGTCTCGGCCGTTTCCTCATCGACAAAGGCCAGGTCGGTGAACGTCCCGCCGATGTCTATGCCGACACGTACTCCCATAGGGGTTGCCTCCTGGAACAGCGGGTTCCCCACCGGCTAGGCCGGCACCGATGGGCGGCAGCGGCCTGGGAGTTAGAGACCCTTGCATAGATAGCTAGACTTGGTCTAAAGCTTGATTGTGAGCTAAATCCCCCTTAGTCCCCATCTACAAAGGGGGATACAGGTGGATTTCCCTCGCAGCGCGGCCTTCCAGGTCGTTTAGGTACTTGTGCAGGGGTCAGCTAGAGCAGGTTCGACTCCAAGGCCTCCGCCGCCCGGGCCCCTTTCTCGGCCTCTATCTCGTCGGGCTCGCCGGACCGGTTTTGGGGGAACACGTAGATACGGAGGTCCGGCATCCCCAGGGCCGCTGCCTGGGCGTGGGCCGCCTTCTCGAAGACCTCGTGCACCAGGACCAGGGCCGGGTGGCCGGCACTCTTGAGTGCGATTCCGTCGCGCACGGCGGCGGAGGTGCAAGACCCTCAAGCCCCAACCCCCACCAGGGCGTAGTCCGTTTCCCGGACGACCCGTTCGATTTCATCTTGGGCCGCCGGCGTGGTGTGGCTCGGTTTGTAGACCTTGAGCGCCTTGGATGGCTCGAGGGCGCTCTCCACGTTCTCCTCCAGGTGCTTCCAGAAAACGATGGACGAGATGTGCTGGTTGAATATGTAACCGACAGCCTTGCCCTTGAGCGTATCCAGAGCCCTCTCCTGGCTCAGCTGGGGCAGCTCGATATCTCCTACCGGGTCGAACAGTCGCATATTCATGGCTCTCCTTTCGCGTCCTAGGAAAAACGGGTCAGGCGTCGGGAAATCGGACTGCTTTGCTCTGGGTCAGGCCTCCATGGCTACCCCAGCCAGGGAAGAGGGACGCAAACCCTCCTCCCGAACCCCAACCTCCGGTGGTGAAGACGACGAGGTTTTCCGCCTTCCGGATGAAGGGCACCAGAGCGTCATCCTCGTCGGGGTCAGCTAGCTTGTTCCAGTGGTGCGGACTGACTTCCGCGATGTTCCTCTTGCGCCTCATGTCGTGGACGGGGCGCATGGCCCGCTGCATCAACTCGCGTACCACATCCTGCTTGCCGAGACCGCCGGCGGCCAGATTCTGGGACACCAACGGACTGAGGGCCAAGATCATGTCCCCGCCGGTAACGTTGTTGCTGCCCAGAATCGCTATCGCGTCGGCCAGGACGAAGAGCACGTCATCAGAGGAACTGTACCCGGCGCCCGTGCCGATGGAGTGAGGCCCTTCCACGGCGGTCACCGTAACCACCGTTTCCTCCGCCCCGAACCCGCGCCCGACGTGGAGCGGCTCCCAGGGGTTGACGTCCTCGTTTTCCGCGATGCAGAAGCTGTAGTAGCCGGGGTGGCCGTGGGTGGTCTTGCAC
>CAJWBT010000418.1 GCA_913020235.1 uncultured Chloroflexota bacterium | reverse complement strand
CAGGGTTTCCACCGCCGTGTCGTAGCCGGTGTTGCAAAAGCCGACTTTCACCGATGTGGCATCCAGCGCCGCGGCGGCGTAAGCCGCCATCGCCACGGTGCCGGGCTGGCTGGGCACCACGCCGAGGGTTACGCTTACGTGCTTCTCGACCGGAATCTGGGCGCGCACCTGGCGCACCACCGAAGGGTGCCCCGACCCCACCAGGGCTTCCTGCAGGTTCTTGACGTCGACCACGTCGGCGCCGCCCCGCTCCGCCTCCAAGGCTTCCTCCACGTTCTGCACGCTGACCATCAACAACATTCCGGAGAAGAAGCTGTTGTTTCCGGTCAGCCAGGCGACGCGAGGGTTGGCCGCCGCGACCGCCACCGGCGGTTTGGGCTTGAGTAGCTCCAGTTCGCCCCGTAGCGTCTGCTTCTCCTCGGGGGCGAGGTCGGCGAGGGGCGGCCTGACGTGGCCGCCGGCCATTCCCATCAGCTCGCCCCAGTACTTCACCACGGAGACGGGCAGGGCGCCGTTGTACTTCGTCACGGTCCGGGTCCACCAGGTGTCGGAGAGCTCCTTGATGCGCCGCAGGTGGGTTTCGTAGAATTGCTCGTCCAGGTCCCCCTGAGTAGCCCGCTCGATAAACTGGACGTAGTAGTTGCACTCAGGCGTGTCGAAACGCCAGTCCGAGGTGTTGGAGAACATGACCTGCTGCTGGAATCCCAGCTCCTTGCCCTTCCAGAATATCCACTCATCGGGCGTGCTGATAACGTGTTCTTTGCCCAGGGACAGGTGGGTCTCGATGGACAGCTGCTGGTTAAAGCTGGCCTCTTTTACTCCCACCACGTTGGGTATCTGGCACAGGCGTTTCAAACCGTCCGGGCTCATCACGATACCGAACTGGGGGGAGTTGTAGAACATTATCGCCAGCGAGGTGCTGCCGGCCAGCAGCCGGACGTAGTCGATGACCTGCTCTTCGGTCTTGGTTACTATGTAGGGCGGCGCTACGATGAGCACGTCGAAGCCGGCGGACTCGGCGTGCCTGGCCAGCGATACCATCTCCGGGGCCGAGGAATGGGTCACGTGGGCCCCGATGAGCCACTGGCCGTTGGCCTCCTCGGCCAATATGTCCATGATGCGGACGCGCTCGTCATGGGTGAGGCTCCAAAACTCGCCCATTCCCCAGGTGCAGCCCGCGCCCTTGGTACCCAGCTTTCGTATATGGCGTATGTTTCGCCTCAGCCCCTCTTCATCGACGGTATCTTCCGGGGTGAATGGGGTCATGAGCGTGGTCCACTGCCCCTTGAGCGTGTCCCGCGCCCATTCCTGCGCTTCGTTTTTGTTGTAGCGTGCCATGTGCCCTCCCGGTGGTATCTTGTGCCGCGATTGTACGCCGTTGGCCCCTTTCAACGGTATTCTACTGTGAGAATGCGGCCTCAGTCCACCATGCCTTTTGTGGGGGCTCTGGAAGCCTCTCTCAGGGCCCCGGTCCGGGCTACTCCTCCTCCCCGTATTGCCCTTTGAGGGCCTCCACCACCGCCGGGTCCGCCAGGGTGGTGGTGTCCCCCAAGGCCCTTCCTTCGGCCACGTCGCGCAGCAAACGCCGCATGATCTTGCCGCTACGGGTTTTGGGCAGCTCGGCGGTGAAGTATATGTCGTCGGGGCGTGCCATCGGGCCGATCTTGGTGGCAACGTGCTGCTTGAGCTCGGCAATCACTTCATCCGAGGCCACAACGTGGTCTTTGAGGGTAACGAAGCCGACGATAGCCTGCCCCTTGATCTCGTGGGACTTGCCGATGCAGGCCGCCTCGGCCACTTTGGGATTGTCCACCAAGGCGCTCTCCACCTCCATGGTGCTGATGCGGTGGGCGGACACGTTGATCACGTCATCCACCCGGCCCAGGAGCCAGAAATCGCCGTCCTCATCAACCCTGGCCCCGTCGGCCGTGAAGTAGAAGTTGGGATAGCGGGTCCAATACTGCTCCACGTACCGCTCCGGGTCGCCATAGATACCGCGCAGCATGGCCGGCCAGGGGCGCTTGATGATCAGGTAGCCGCCCCCGCCGGGGCCCACCGGGTTGCCCGCCTCGTCCACTACTTCGGCCTCCACCCCGGGGAAAGGCCGGGTGGCCGAGCCAGGCTTGAGGGTGGTGATCCCGGGCAAGGGCGCGATAAGCACCATGCCGGTTTCCGTCTGCCACCAGGTATCCACCACCGGGCAACGCCCGCCTCCGATGTGCTGCCAGTACCACATCCAGGCCTCGGGGTTGATGGGCTCGCCCACCGTTCCCAGCAGACGCAAGGTGGACAGGTCGTGCCGCTGGGTGTACTCCTCGCCCCACCGCATGAAGGTGCGGATGGCCGTGGGGGCGGTGTATACGATAGTGACGCCGTACTTGGCCACGACGGCCCAAAAGCGGTCTCGCTCCGGATAGTCGGGGGAGCCTTCGTACATTACCGTTGTCGCGCCGTTGGCCAGGGGCCCGTAGACGATGTAGCTGTGTCCGGTGACCCAGCCGATGTCCGCCGTGCACCAGTAAACGTCATCCTCTTTGAGGTCGAAGATCCACTTGGTAGTGGCGTAGGTGCCCAGCAGGTAGCCGGCTGTGGTGTGGACGATGCCCTTTGGTTTGCCCGTGGTGCCGCTGGTGTACAGCAGGTACAGCATGTCCTCGCTGTCCATGG
>CAJWBT010000417.1 GCA_913020235.1 uncultured Chloroflexota bacterium | reverse complement strand
TTGGCTGCCTTTAGCTTCGCAGATGTGCGCTTGCTTGTCAAATGGTGGGCGGTAGTGGACTCGAACCACTGACCTCTTGCGTGTCGAGCAAGTACTCTAACCAACTGAGCTAACCGCCCTCTCATTCGAAGTCTATCAACGGCCAGGAGCGGCGTCAAGAACTCTATTCCACGGTGACCCTTGCCTGCCGACGCGGGCTCAGCAGAAACATGAAGGACCCCAGACAGGCAATGGCCGCTCCCAGCCGGAAGATATCCTGGAACGCCTGAATGAAAGCCCGCCCCTGCAGCTCCTGCAGCGTAAGCCCGGCGCCGGCAAGCTCGGTGAGGTGCCGCTCATTGATCAGCGCGAACAGACCCCCGATGAGCGCCACCGAAAGCACCGTCCCGAATGCCTGGGACAGGGACAAGGCCGCCGAGGCCGTGCCAAGCCGGTCCGGGGCGACGCTGCTCATCGTCGAGGCGTAGGCCGCCGACTGGAACAGCCCCAACCCCATGCCGACCACGGCGATACGTATTACCACCTGGGCCAGGCCGGAACTGGCGTCCAGAAAGCTCATCCCGGCCAGCCCGCCGGCCAGGACAACCAACCCGGCCACGCCAACGGGCAGCGCGCCGGTCCGGTCGCAGAGCCAACCCCCAAAGCCGGAGAACCCGGTGTTGAGCAATGCCATCGCCGCCAACATCATCCCCAGGGTGAACGGCCCCCGCCCCAGGCCGCCGGAGATGTAGAAAGGAAAAATGAACCAGATGACGAACACGCCAAGATGGGCCAGGAACATGCTGATCCCGGAGACGAGGACCCCCCGGATTCTGAGCAGGTCTCGCGGCAGCACCGGCCATGCAGCCCGTCCCTCGGCCCGCCAGAAAGTCGCCAAGAACACTGGCGCCAGGGCCAGCATCACCAGCACCTCCGGGGAGGTCCACCCCGCCGATCGCCCGAGCCGCAGGGCTATCACCAGGCACAGCACCCCGGCAATCAGGGTTACCGCTCCGGCAACGTCAAAGGACTTACCGGGGCTCGTGCGCTCTTCCCGTTTCAAGAATTTGACCGCCAGGAACAGGGCTAGCAGCGCGAAGGGCACCCGTCCCAGAAACACCGACTCCCAGCCGAACCACCCGACCAGCAAACCGGCCCCAAGGGTGCCGGCCACCATTCCCGCGGCCTGGCTGGCCGCGGTGAATCCCATTCCCAAGCCCCGGCGTTGGACCGGGAACGCCCTGGCGGCCATCGCCGGGGAGACGGCGAACAGACATCCGGTGCCCAGCGCTTGAAGCACCCGGAAGCCCACAACGATCTCAAAGCTGGGCGAGAAGGCAATGAGGACCATTGCGGCCAGGTAGGCCAAAACGCCGAACAGGTAGACCGGCCGCAATCCGAACCGGTCGCCGAAGCTGCCGGCGCCCAGCACCAGACCGGCCCGGGCGGCGATGAAAGCCACGATTATCCACTGAACGGTCTGGAGATCAATATCGAAGTCACGGGTGATGGATGGAAGGGCTACGTTAACCGAGATGTCCAACGCCGCCAGGAACATGCCCAACCCGGCGGCGGCGGCCATCATTCGTTTCCCCCATCCAAGCCCGGCGTCAGGCGGGAGCGTCCTATTGTGCCTTTCGGGCGGCATCGCCATGGTTACCGATTGTACGCTATCCGGCCTGGAGAGGTTATCGAGGGAGGAGCCGCCCGAGGCAACGTCCCCGGCCCGGCAATCGCCGTTTACAACTTGGCCGGCTTGTGTTAAAAATCCCCTGGAAGGCTCGCACTTGACTCGTTCGGCTTGCAGTGTTCAGCCTTCAGCCAAAAGCGGATGGCCGGGAAGCCTGACGCCAATGATGGAGGGATGGGTATGGCAGAAAGTGGCGGCGGAATCGAGGCACTGCTCCAAGAGGATCGCACGTTCCCACCAACCGAGGAGTTCCGCAAGCAGGCTAATATTGCGGACCCCAACATCTATGAAGTTGCCAGCAAGGACCCGGAGGGCTTCTGGGCCAGGTTCGCCGAGGAGCTGAGCTGGACCCGCAAATGGGACAAAGTCCTGGAGTGGGACCCGCCCCACGCCAAATGGTTTACCGGCGGCCAACTCAACGTCTCCTACAATTGCATCGACCGCCACCTGACCTCCGCCCGCCGCAACAAGGCCGCCCTGATTTGGGAAGGGGAGCCCGGGGATTGGAAGGTCTACACGTACTGGGACCTTTACCGGGAGGTCTGCCGGTTCGCCAATGGGCTGAAGAGCCTGGGCGTCAAAAAAGGCGAGCGGGTGACCATCTACATGCCCATGGTCCCGGAATTACCCATTGCCATGCTGGCCTGCGCCCGGATTGGCGCTCCCCACAGCGTGATCTTCGGCGGCTTCAGCGCCGAGTCCATCCGCGACCGGCTCGTCGACTCCCAGTCCAAGGTGATGATCACCGCCGACGGCGGCTACCGGCGGGGCAGCATTGTCCAGCTCAAGCAGAACGCCGACGATGCCCTGGACGCCACGCCAATCGTGGAGAAGGTGGTGGTTTTGCGCCGCACCGGCCACGCCGATGACAAGATGGTGCCCGGCCGGGACATCTGGTGGCACGACCTAGTGGACGGCCAGCCCATGACCTGCGAGCCGGAGCCCATGGACAGCGAGGACATGCTGTACCTGCTGTACACCAGCGGCACCACGGGCAA
>CAJWBT010000416.1 GCA_913020235.1 uncultured Chloroflexota bacterium | reverse complement strand
GGGTATGGAAAAAGTAGGACTCCACGTTCTGAGAGTGGAACAGGCCGCCTCGGATCCCGCCGCCATAGGGAATACGGACAACCAGAGGGACCTGCACCGCGCCGTTGGTCCCGTAACAGGCCCGTGCCGCCTCTCCGATGAGTTGGTTGACCGCAGGCCATACAAAGTCGGAGAACTGCACTTCGGCCATCGGCCGCAGGCCGCGGAAGGCGGCCCCCAGTGCGATTCCCATGATTGAGGACTCGGCCAGTGGGGTATCCAACACCCGAGACTCGCCGAACTCTTCGAACAGTCCCTGGGTGGCCAGGAAAACGCCGCCACGCCGCCCCACGTCTTCCCCCAGCACGAAGACGGCCGGGTCGCGTTGCATCTCCTCGCGGATCGCCTCCCGGACCGCCTCGATCACAGTTTTGACTGCCAAGGTGGCCTCCTCTAGGGAGCGTAAACCATGTCGTGCAGAGTTGAATCGTCGGGAAGACTGGCGGCCTCGGCCGCGTCGGTGGCTTCGTTGACGGCCCGGGCCGCCTGGGCTTCTATCTCCTCGACCTGTTCCGGGGTGAGGGCTCCTTGCTCTATCAAGAAGGCCGCCAGGGTCACCACCGGGTCCCGCCGGCGGGCGGATTCCACCTCGTTCGCTGGGCGATAGCGGCGGTCGTCGTCGTCGGTGGTGTGGGGCATGAACCGCTCCACCTTCATCTCCAACAACACCGGCCCCTCATTCCGGGCGCGTTTGATGGCTTCACGAGTGGCCTCACAGGAAGCTGTCAGGTCCATTCCGTCCACGGTGACCCCGGGAAAGCCGTACCCGGCAGCCCGGGTGGAGATATCGTCGATCGCCATCTGGAGGCGCTGCGGGACCGAGGTTGCGTAGCGGTTATTCTCGCAGACGAATACTATTGGAAGGCGATGCACCCCGGCGAAGTTCATCGCCTCGTGGGTCTCTCCCTGGCTGGACGCGCCATCGCCAAAGTAGGTCAAAACGACCGTGTCGTCGCCGAGCATCTTGCAGCCCAGAGCGTACCCTGTTGCCTGGGTCAGCCCGGCCGCGACCACGTTGGAGATCTGGATAACGTTGTGCGGCAAGTCGGCGCCCTGGAGGGGAAACTGACGCCCGTTGCTGTACGGGTCTCCCGCTCTGCCCATGAACGAGAGCATCACCTGGGTCGGCGTAAGGCCGACGGACATCTTCAAGGCCAGGTCACGGTAATAGGGGAAAATGAAGCATCTGCCGTCCTTTTCCATGGCCAGCAGGCTGCCCAGTTGGGCGGCTTCATGGCCCTGGCAGGAGGCCGCGATGGGCACCTTGCCCTGCCGGTTCAATGCCCATATCCGCTCGTCTGTGGTGCGCACCAGCACCATCTTGGTGTAGCTGCTCACCAGGTCTTCGGTGGTGATGCCCTCCGGCAAAACGACCGGCGAATTACCGGCAGCGGCAGCACCGTCAGGCTGCTCAGCGGGAACGGGTTTGGTCCGCGGCATCACATCCCTCATTGCGACCTGGAAAACAGAAGGGGGGCCGTCCGGGCGCCCCCTTTTTCCAACCCAACTCGACTGGGCCGGAGTCTTCACCTGGGGGCCGGACCGTTTCCGCATCAACCGGCGGGTCAACCAGGCCGGTCCGGGATAAAGGCTCCTTCGGTCTCGTCTTTGGGCTTCCCACAATTATACATGCCGGTGGCCCGCCCCGTAAACCGCGGCCGGCGACCGGCCCCCGGCCGGCCGGCAAGTTCCTCTATGTGGCCAGCTATCGCCGGAGGAAAATAACCGCCCGGCAACCCCGAAAATCTCGCCCGAAATTGGCCGAGAAGACCTTGACAGGCTCCTTCTAGGCGTGATTTAGAATCCGTTAATCGAGTCTTGACCCCGGATTGAGGCCCTGATAAAGCTTAAATCTACCTCCCGTTGACCTCGGCCCGACCCCGGGTTTGGGCGAACAACGTGGACCACGCAGGGCCGGCTCGAAGCGTCTTTGGGCGGCCCATTGATGGACGGACCGCCGCTCCGCTGGGTTGGGTGAAGAGGGCTAGCTCCCCAACACGATTTCAGTTCCCGGTTGTGCCCGTTGTATAGGCGCTTGCCCAAAATCTTGGGCCGGAGTCACCGCAAACTCGGAGGCCATTCGACGATGAGGGAGTTAACGACGAGGGAAGTGTGGAGGGCGGTTCTGGGGGAGCTTCAGTTACAGCTTCCCCGTCCGACGTTTGAGACCTGGCTGAAACAAACCGTGGGAATTAGCTGCGACGACCGCTCTTTCGTCGTGGAAGTTCCCACACCGTTCGCCGTGGCTTGGCTGGAGCGCCGGATGTACCAATCTATCCAGAAGACGGTCGAAAAGGTCACCCGCCGTCCTCTGGACGTCCAGTTCCAGGTAAAGACAGGGGCCGTTGCCCAATTCCCCGAACCGCATTTGGCTAGTTGGGATTCCGAGACGCTTGCTGAAGGCGAGTTGAGCCCGTCTTCGCACGCAACACCCCGCCAGATGCCGGTCCTCTGCCCCAAGTACACCTTCGATACTTTCGTGGTCGGCTCCTCCAACGGGCTGGCCTACAACGCCGCCAGGGCGGTGGCCGAGGCGCCTGGCCAGGCCTACAACCCCCTGTTCATCTACTCCGGCGTCGGGCTGGGCAAGACCCACCTGCTTCACGCCATCGGCCACGCCTGCGCCAGCA
>CAJWBT010000415.1 GCA_913020235.1 uncultured Chloroflexota bacterium | reverse complement strand
GGGCGATATCTGGGCGTTGCCCGAGCGGCTGCCGATGCTCTACCGGAAGCTCACCACGTAGGCAACCCCTTCTCACCTGCCCAATAGCAGGTGTCGTGGGGCTCGTGACGCGGAAACGGATGCACGAGGTAGACCGGTTTGAAGGCGGGGTGTAACGGGCTGCAGGGAGCGATGTTCTCTGGAGGGAGGCTCTGGTCATGGGAACGTTCACCGTTTCCCTCCAGGTGGGAGACCTGGCAGGACAACAGTTCGTGGAAGTAGAAGCCCTGATGGACACCGGTGCAACCTACACGTCAATCCCGGAAGGTACCCTGGCCCTATTGGGTATTGAGAAAAAGGGCAATAGGCAGTTTGAGCTAGCCGATGACCGCGTTGTCGAATATCCTGTGGGGTATGCCGCGATCCGCCTGGAGCAACGGGAAATAATTGCACTGGTAGTCTTCGCGCCGGAGGGCACTGCTCCGCTATTGGGTGCTACCGCGTTGGAAACTGCCAGCCTTGCTGTGGACCCTATTCATCGTCGGCTGGTCCCGGTCCCCGCGCTGCTCAAGTGAGCGCGGTCACGTGATTGCAGAGGAGAAACTACCCCACCCTCCGGCGGGCTAGGAACCCTGTGGAGCGGGTGGTCCTGCGCACGAAAGACATCCCCCACCCCAGATTCCTCGACTCCGGCTCGGAATGACATTCAGTGCCCGTTAATTGAGACACCATCTAGTCCGCTGCCAGCATTTTCCGCAGCTCGATCAGGGCCTGGTTGGATAGCCGACGCTTGATGACCACCCGGCGCGGGGGCATGCGAAGCTCCATTTCCCTGACCTCATCGGGGCCGGCGACCGACAGATAGGCCAGGCCCACGGGCTTTCCTTCCAGCTCCGACGGCCCCACCACGCCGGCTATCCCGATGCCGAAGTCCGCGCCCATCTTCTCGCGGATGGCGCGGGCCATGGCGGTGGCGGTCTGCTGGCTTACCGCGCCGTGTTTCTCGAGTATCGCTTCCGGCACGCCGTTGGCGATCTTGACCGGGTTGGTGTAGGCTACCACGCCACCCTTGAAATACGCGGCGCTCTCCGGCACCTCGGTGATGCTGTTGGCCAAGTAGCCACCGGTGCACGATTCCATCGTGGCCAGGGTCAGCCCCCGTTCCTTGAGGACCTGTCCCGTGGACTGCTCAGGCGTGTCGTCGTCGAACCCCCAGACATAGGGAGTCAGCCGGGCCACGATGGCCTCCTCGACGGGCTGGATCAGCGCTTGGGCGGCCTCAGGGTCCCGGCCCCGGGCGATGATCCGCAGGTGGATCCCATCGGCCTTGGAGTAGATCCCCAGGTAGGGGTTCTCTCGGCCAAAAAACTCGGAAACGATCTCGTCCACCGCGCCTTCCGACATACCCATTGTCTTGATGTTTCTGGTGACCGTTACCTCGTCTCCGGCGATCAGCCGCAACTGGGGCGCCACCTGCTCTTCCCAGATGGACTGCATCTCTCTGGGAGGGCCCGGCATGCAAATGACGATCTTGCCATTCCGCTCGACCCACCAGCCCGGGGCGGTGCCGTTGCGGTTCGGAATAAACCGGGCGGAGGGGATCAGATGGGCCTGTTTGACGTTGTGAGGCGGCATGACGGTGCCACGGGCCTGGAAGTACTGCTCCAGTGCCTCCACCACCTCTTGCTGCACCACCGGCGTCTCTCCCAGGGCTTTGGCGACCGCCTCCCGGGTCAGGTCGTCCTGGGTCGGACCCAGGCCGCCCGTGGTGAAGATGATGTCGGAGCGTTGTAGCCCGCGGGAGAAGGCTTCAGACAGCCTAGCAAGGTCGTCCCCGATTATGGACGCCCAATGAAGCTGGACTCCCAAGGGCGCCAGCCGGGCCGCGATCCAAGAGGTGTTGGTGTCGGCCAACTCGCCCATCAACAACTCGGTGCCGATCGAGAAAATCTCCGCCTTCAAGGAAATCTCCCTTCCTCAGGAAAACTGGGGGAGGCCACAGAGACGCAGAGTGATTGGCACGGCCTCTGTGCCTTTGTGCCCCGGTGGAATGAAACCTGGCGGCCCCGTCAACCCGGCGCCGGTATGCCTTCCTCGTCCTCGGGCGGGAATGGAGGCTCTATAACCAGCCGGTTGACCACCTGGGCCCAGGTAGCCGGCAGGGTGAACAAAGCGGGGTCCCCCACCAGGCGGGCGTAATGATTTTCGCCATCGGGAGTCGGGTCGCCCATATGAAACTCAACAACGTTCCCGCTCCTGTCGGTGACCCAAATCCTGGTCAAAGGCGACTTCAGCCCGTATGGGGCCAGGTCGTCCGGGGCCTTATCCAGCACACGGCTGACCCGGGGCCCGCTGAGCAGCAGTGGTGTGCCACCCCACTTCGGTTTGTGTACGGGCACATCTGGGTCGCCCAGGATGAACCAATCGAAGCCGCCGGGTTTCCTGTCGTAGTCTACGGTCTGGCCCTGATAGTTGACCGAGATATGGGAGATGTCGTCTTCGTCGATGCGGAAGAGCCAGGGATTGTCTGGCGTGCTGTCGTCGTCGCCGGTAAACCGCACCACCAGGAACGTGCCGCCAAAAAGAAATAAGATCGCCACCAGCAGGATGGAGAGTCGGAGGTTCATGCTACCGCCGCACCCACCAGACCACCCCGGCCATCAGCGCCAGCAACCCGGGCATGAACAGCCAGGA
>CAJWBT010000414.1 GCA_913020235.1 uncultured Chloroflexota bacterium | reverse complement strand
AGAACCGGGGCTGGTACCACGCCATGACGTCCCTGGACTACGAGAGGTCCGGGCTCGAGCGCTACGGCCGGACCAGGCGGGCCTTCGATGATTTCGTGGAGTTCTGCAAGGAGCCTCGCCTAAACGGCAAGCTTTTGGCGGCCAACCCCGTGGTCAAGCACAAGCTGGCCGAACTCAGGCTGGGCATGGACATCTGGCGGCTGCTATGTTGGAAGATTGCCTGGATGCAGAGCAGCGGGATCATCCCCAACGCCGATGCTTCCGTGGCGTTCCTTCACGGGAGCGAAGAGCGGCTGCGCTTCGCCCAGGCGGCCATGCAGATCCTGGGCCCTTACGCCACTCTGCGCCACGAGTCGAAGTGGGCGCCCATGCGGGGGACCATCGAGGGCATTCACCGGGAGAGCATGCACCTTCACGGGGCCGGCACCAACGAGGTTCACCGAAATATAATCGCCCAGCGAGGGCTCGGCATGCCCCGCTAACCCGTCCTCCGCCGGTCGGGTTCGCGGGACTCCCTCCGCGCACCGCCACCCGCCGAAGGCGTGCCACGAAAAACGGTATCACGGCTCTCGTCCACCCTTCTCCCGGCGGGAGAAGGGCCGGGGGGTGAGGGCATTTCGGAGCAACAGCATGGACTTGGGGCTGAACGAGCAGCAGGAAATTCTAAGGCGAACGGCCCGGGAGTTCCTGGAAGCCGAGTGTCCCGCCTCCCTGGTGAGGGAGCTGGAACACAGCGAGCAGGGGTATTCTCCGGAGCTTTGGAAGAAGCTGGCGCACCTGGGGTGGCTGGGGCAGGCCTTCCCTGCCGAGTACGGCGGCGACGGCGCCAGCCTGATCGACCAGGTAGTGCTCTTCGAAGAGGTCGGCCGTGCCTTGCTGCCCGGTCCGCTCCTACCCTCCAGCGTGCTATCCGGCCAGGCCCTCTCGCGGGCCGGCAGCGAAGACCAAAAGGCGGGCCTGCTCTCCAGCATGGCACGGGGCGAGACGATAGTTACGGCACCCCTGCTCGAACCGGGGACCAGCCCTGGCGACAGCGGCCTGCGCCTCACCGCCGCCGATGGCGGCTACTTGCTCAATGGCGCCATGCTCTTTGTTCCCTACGCCCACGCGGCCAACTACGTGCTGTGCGCCGCCGGCGCATCCCTGTTCCTGGTGGACGCCAGGAGCCCCGGGGTGACCGTCAACCTCATGGAGTCGGTGGCCGGTTACAAGCAACACGAAGTCCTGTTCCAGGACGTTACCGTGCCCGAAGAGCGCATCTTGGGCCGGGCGGGCCAGGGACAGGCCTCGCTGGCGTCGGCCAGGGAATGGGCCACGGTTGTCCAATGCGCCGAGATGGTGGGGCGCGCTCGGAAGATCCTGGAGATGGTGGTGGAGTATTCCAAGGCCCGCGTCCAGTTTGGCCGCCCCATCGGCGCGTTCCAGGCGGTCCAACACCGATGTGCCGACCTAGGGGTGGCTGTGGACGGCGCCCAGCTGGTGACTCACCGGGCGGCATGGAAGGTGGCGCAGGGGCTCCCTTGCTCCGAGGATATCGCCATGGCCAAAGCCGCCGCCGGAGCCCTCAGCCGGCTGGCCGTGACCGCCGGGCACACGATCTTCGCGGGAATCGCCTTCACCATGGACCACGATATGCAACTATATACCCAAAGGTCCAAGGTGGCCGAGGCCAACCTGGGCGACACCGACTTCCACCTGGACAGGCTGGGAGACCAAATGGGGCTCTAGTTCTCGGTCAACTCGGTTTTGAAAGGATGTCATTCCGAGGAGCAGAGCGACGAGGAATCTTATCGTTACGCTGAGATTTTTCGCTTCGCTCAAAATGACAATTGCAGATTCAGGTTGACTGAGTACTAGAGCTTCTTCGGCCCCCTCAAACCGCCTGGACGGGCTACCTTGCAGCTGATTCAGCCAACTACGGCCCGGCAAGCCCCAGGTGGGGTCATTTCCCGCATTATCCGGACGAAGGGACACCATGAACCAAGGTGCGTTGGACGACGTCAAGGTCCTGGACTTGGGCCGCCAGATTTCGGCCCCGTACTGCGCGAAGCTTATGGCCGACTATGGGGCCGAGGTTATCAAAGTAGAGCCCCCGGGTGAGGGAGACCCGGCCCGGCGTATGGGCCCTTTCCCCGGAGACGTTCCCCACCAGGAGAAAAGCGGCCTCTTCCTGCACTTGAACGCGAGCAAGAAAGGCATCACCCTAAACCTCCAGTGCCGCGACGGGGCCGGCCTGCTCATAGAGCTGGTCCGCCAGGCTGACATTCTGGTGGAAAACTTCCACCCCTCTTTCTTGCCGTCGCTGGGTCTGGGTTACCAGGACTTGGAGGCGGTGAATCCTCAACTGGTGATGACCTCCATCACCCCTTTCGGACTGACCGGCCCATACCGGGACCACTTGGCCACGGAGATGGGCGTCTTCGCCATGAGCGGGAGGATGCATATTCACGGGCAGGCGGATCGGGAGCCCCTGCGGTATGCGCCGGACACGTCATGGTTCCAGGCCGGGGCCACCGCCGCCATATCGACCATGGGGGCCTTTCTGGCCAGCCGGGCTTCGGGGGTGGGCCAGCAGGTGGACGTATCCGCCATGGAAACCCTGGTGGGCAACGTGGACAACCGTCCCCTCTTTTACGCCTACTCCGGGATCAAGTCGGAGAGGGGCAACTGGCCCGGCG
>CAJWBT010000413.1 GCA_913020235.1 uncultured Chloroflexota bacterium | reverse complement strand
GGCGATAATCAGCACGCCGATTATGGCGAAGAAACCGATGCCGAGGAAGTTGTCCCGGTCGAGAAATCCCGCGGCCAGGAGGCCGGGGAAACCGGCCACGATCCCCGCAAATATGATCAGGGAGATACCGTTGCCGATGCCCTTCTCGGTTATCAGCTCTCCCAGCCAGACCAGGAACAGGGTCCCGGCGACGATGGAAATGAGGGCGGCGAGGGTGGGCAGCAGCGCGTCGCCGGAGAACCCCACGAAGGCCACTACGTTGCTCTGCTGCAGGAGCACCAGCTGGCCGTAGCCCTGGGCCAGGGCAATGGGCACGGTCAGCCAGTGGACGAAGCGGTTCATCTTGGCCCGGCCCGATTCCCCTTCCCGGGAGATCTCTTGAAGGGCCGGTATTACCGGGGTAAGGAGCTGCATGACGATGGAGGCGGTGATGTAGGGGAAAACCCCCAGCGCCACTATGCTCATTCGACTCAGGGCGCCGCCGCTGAACAGGTCCAAAAAGCCCAGAAGCTGGTTGCTGTCGAACAGGACATCCAACTGGTCTTGGTCGATTCCGGGCAGCGGAATGTGGGACGCAAAACGGTAGAGGGCCAGCAGCGCCAGAGTGAACAGGATCTTGGCCCTGAGGTCCGGCAGGCTGAAGGCGTCGATTGCGGCCTGGAGCAGGCGAGGGAACCGCCCTCCCTGGGTTTCCGCGGTCATCATGGGCCCTAAAGTTCCTCCACTGTTCCCTGGGCCGCCTCAATCTTCTCTCGTGCGGAGCGGGTGAACTTGTGGGCTGCCACAGTGAGGGATTTGCTGACCTCACCGTCTCCCACGATCTTGACCGGCCGTTTGAGGTTGCGCAGGTATCCCCGCTGCCGCAACACTTCGGGCGTGACGCGTTCACCGGGCTCAAAGCTATCCAGGGTTCCCAGCTTCACCAGGGCATAATAGGCCTTGAACCGGTTGGTGAAGCCGCGCTTCATTGGGAGGCCTTTGATCAACGCCAGTTGACCGCCTTCGAAGCCGGAGCGGATCGCCCCGCCCGAACGGGACTTTTGACCCTTCATGCCCCTTCCAGCGGTGCTGCCCTGGCCGGCGGCGTCGCCCCGCCCAACCCGTTTTCTGGGTTTTCTGGCCCCTCGGTTTGGGGCCAGTTGGTGTTCCATCATTTGGTGCCCCTCCCCTTTGAGACGGCTTCTTCCGCTATCTCGACGGTGACCAGGTGGCCGACCTTTTGAATCATGCCGCGTATGGTCGGCGTGTCGCCGTGGGTAACCGTGTGATGCAGCCGGCGCAGCCCAAGAGACTCAATAACTCTCCGCTGGTATCCGGGCCGGCCGATACAGCTCTTTAGCCAGGTGATTTTTAGCTGGGCCATCAGTACGTCGTTCCTAAATTCCCTTTAGTATCCCGCCGGCTCACCCCGCAGGGCGTTTAGGAGAAGCCCCACTTGGAGCTTCGGGACCGAGGGCACTGCCCTCGGTCGGCCCCGGCTGGTGAGCCTAAATTAGTCTACGGATTGTGCCGATTGGTTGAATCTCCGGACCGTCATCTACGTCTTGGAGTCTCAAAGGCGCGCTCAGCCCGCAAGGCCATCTCTTTGACCGGGTCACGGAGCTGCCGAAGGGCCTCCATGGTTGCGTAGACGATGTTAATGGGGTTTCGGGAACCCAAAGACTTGCCCACCACGTCTTTGACCCCGCCGAGTTCAAGCATGGCCCGCATGGCGCCTGCGGCGATGATGCCGGTCCCTTCGCGTGCCGGCTTGATCATGACAATGGTGGCACCCTTCTTGAGCGTGATCCGCTGGGGGATGGTGCTTCCCTGGATGGGGATCTGGACCATGTTTCGGCGGGCAATGGCGTTGCCCTTGCGCACCGCGTCCGGGATCACCAGGGCTTTGCCCAACCCCACGCCCACCTGGCCTTCTCCATCGCCAACGACCACCAGGGCATTGAAGCGGAGGCGTCGGCCCCCCTTCACCAC
This sequence comes from uncultured Chloroflexota bacterium, assembly GCA_913020235.1. Next base: position 709 of record CAJWBT010000413.1, on the reverse strand, counting down.
TTTTGCAATCCGCCGGGTGTAGACCACTCGCTCCGACATGCCGGAGGCATCGTCTTCCCGGAAACGGCCGTATGGGGCTCTGTTAAACGCCGAGACCATCTGTAGCTTCGACCTCCTGCCGCTGTCGGACGATTGAATGGTGGCCGCGGGGGGCGCCCACTAAAACTCGAGTCCACCTTCCCTGGATGCTTCGGCCAAAGCCTTGACCCGGCCGTGATACTTGTAGCCGCCCCGGTCGAATACCACCTGGGTGATGCCCTGGGCCAGGGCCCGCTCTGCCACGAGCTTGCCCACGGCCTGGGAGGCGTTTACCTTAGGCTGGACCGGCGATTGCCGGTCTGCCCCGCCCTCTTGGCTTGAAGCGGCCACCAGGGTATGGCCGCTGGCATCGTCGATTACCTGGGCGTAAATGTGGCGCAGGCTGCGGAACACGCACAGCCGCGGCCGCTGTAGGCTGCCCTGCACTTTCCTCCGCACCCTGGCATGGCGGACAACCCTCAATTTTCGAGCGTCTCTGTCTTTGGGCATGATCAGGCCTTACGGGCGGCTGCTTTACCTGGTTTGAAGTGGAGCACCTCGCCCTGATACCGAATCCCTTTTTCCTTGTAGGCATTGGGCGGCCTTACCTTGCGCACCTGGGCCGCCACGTTGCCGACCTTTTGTTTGTCGATGCCGCGAACGTGGACCCGGTTGTTGCCCTCCACCTCCA
>CAJWBT010000412.1 GCA_913020235.1 uncultured Chloroflexota bacterium | reverse complement strand
ACACTCCACCAGGCCAACCCGCCGGAAGACCCGCCCCTCGATGCGGCGGGTGCCCTCCTTGGAGGCGTTGAGCAGGCGGAACTCGATCGGGTCCATCCCCAATTTCTGGCAGAGTTCGTCCACCACCGACTCCACGGCGAAGACCGCCTGAGGGCCGCCGGGGGCCCGGTACGCGCCGGATTTTGGCTTGTTCACCACGACGTCGTAGGCGTCAACCCGCCCGTTGGGAGTGTCGTAACAGGCGAGGGAGCACCCGATACCTTGCGCCACGGGACCGCCGGGGTATGCCCCGGCCTCGTAGGCCAGTGTAACCTGACAGGCCGTGAGCCTGCCGTCTCTGGTGGCCCCCATTTTCACCTTGGCCCAGGCTCCGGGCGCCGGACCGGAACCCTCGAACACCTCGGAGCGGGTCATCACCAGCTTGACCGGCTGGCCGGTCTTCCTGGACAAAAGGGCAGCCAGCGGCTCCAGGTAAGCCGGCAGTTTGCCTCCGAAGGCGCCGCCCACCTCCATTGGGGTGACCTTGATCTTTGACACCGGGTGGCGCAGCACATCGGCCACGTCGGCCCGAACCACAAAAGCCCCTTGGGTGCTGGACCAGATCTCCAATTGGCCGTCGGCGCCCCAGTGGGCAGTCCCGTTTTGGAGTTCGATGTAGCCTTGGTGCACCGAGGCGGTCCGGCACTCCCGCTCCACGATCACGTCGGCCTGGGCGAAGCCCTGCTCCACGTCGCCTTTTTCGGAGTTCAAGTGAGCGGCGATGTTGCTGGGCCGCTCGGAGGTCTCACCCAAGAACGAGGTATACAGGTCCTCGTGGAGCAGCGGCGCATCCTCCTCCATTGCTCCAAGGACATCCATCAGAGAGGGCAGCTCCTCGTACTCCACCTTTATCAGCTTCACCGCTTCCCCGGCAACATGGGGATTGATGGCGGCCACCGCGGCAACGCCGTGGCCCTTGAACAGGACCTTGTCGCTGGCCAAGACGTGGTCGCTGGCAAACTTGAGCTTTTGGAAGTCGCTCCCCAGCTGCTCCCGGGTCAGGGAAGCGAAGGGCAAGTCGCGGGCGGTGACCACCGCCTTGACGCCGGGGTAGGCCTCCGCCAGGCTGGTGTCGATGGACTTGATCCTAGCGTGGGCGTGAGGGCTGCGCAGGACCTTCCCGTGCAGCAGCCCGGCAAGGTTGATGTCGGCCCCGTATTGAGCGCGGCCGGTGACCTTGTCCACACCGTCGGGACGGGCGAGGCGCTTTCCAACGACCCGGTACTCAACTTGGGAGAGGACCACGTTGGAGGCCACTAGTCCGTCACCTCGATTTCATCTTGACGCTGGCATCCAGCACGGCGCGGACGATCTTGTCGTAGCCGGTGCAACGGCACAGGTTGCCTGCCAGCCAGTGCCGGACGCGGGCTTCATCTACCTCGGGCTCCTGGTCCAGCAGTCCTTTGGCGGCGATGATGAACCCCGGAGTGCAGATCCCGCACTGGAGGGCGGCGTGCTCCAGGAAAGCCTGCTGTATCGGATGGAGCCCGTCGGCGGTGGCCAAGCCCTCTATGGTGGTGACCTCTCTGCCTTGGGCTTCCACGGCCAGGACGAGGCAAGAGTTTACTGTCCGGCCGTCGAAAATTACGGTGCAAGCCCCACAGTTTCCGTCGTTGCAACCTTCCTTGCTGCCGGTCATGCCCAGCACATCGCGCAGGACCTCCAGCAGGCTCTGGCGGGGCTCACACAAGAAATCAACTGATTCCCCGTTGATCGTCGTCTGAACGTGAACTACTCCGGGCATCTTAGCTCCCCCTGGCGCGTTGAATAGCGGTGTTCAGGCTGCGGCGGGTCAGGACTCCCACCAAGTGAATACGCTGGCGGATGGTGCCCCGCATGTCGTCGATGGGTTTGGCGGCTGCCATGGCCTTCTCCGCTGCCTCTTGAATCGCCGCGTCGGAGACCGGTTTGCCTGCCAGGCTATCGCCGGCTTCGGTGGCCAGCACCGGCGTGGGCGCCACCGACGCCAATGCGATGCGGGCCGAGACGACGTTTTCGCCCGAGGCGTCCAACACCACCGAGCATCCCACACCGGCAACGGCGATATCCATTTCGTTGCGGGGAGTAAAACGCAGGTAGCTGGCGCCGGAGTGGGCCTGGGGCGGCGGAAGATTGATGGACACCAGGATTTCGCCCGGCTGCAACGCGTTCTCGCCCGGCCCGGTGCAGAACTCTTCGGCGGGCAGCTGGCGAGCGCCACTGGGTCCGGCAATGTGGCATACTCCGCCCAGCACGATCACCGGCGGTATGGAGTCTCCGCTGGGTGCGGCGTTGCACAGGTTGCCACCGATGGTAGCCCGGCCCTGAATCTGGATCCCGCCGATCAAGGACGCAGCATCGATAAGCCCCGGGTAGGTCGATGTCACCGCCTGGTCTCCATAGACGCGGAAACAGGGTACCGCGGCACCCAATACCAGGCCCCGCTGTGGGTCATAAGAGATCTGGTTAAGCTCTGGAATCCCCTTCACGTCAACCAAAAGACCGGCGCTGCGACGCCCGGCCCGCATCTGAACCAGGACATCGGTGGCACCGGCCATAACCCTGGCCCGGTTTTCCTTGGAAGCCAAAAGCCCTACGGCTTCGGTGATGGTCTTTGGCGCGGCATAATCAATCCATTCCAATTGGCCACCTCCTAGGTGAAATATAGTATCAC
>CAJWBT010000411.1 GCA_913020235.1 uncultured Chloroflexota bacterium | reverse complement strand
TATCCGTCCGGAAGCCGAGGTAAGCCGGGTGTCCGAGTCGGTGGAAACGGCGCTGCGGGAAGGTGATGGCGTGGTCCAGGTGGCCCTCGAAGGGGAGAAGGAGGAGCCGGTCTTCTCCGAGCAATTCGCCTGTGTCCAGTGCGGCACCGGCCTGCCGGAGATTGAGCCCCGTACCTTCAGCTTCAACAGCCCCCATGGCGCCTGTACCGTGTGCACCGGCCTGGGGTACAAGCTCGAGGTGGACCCGGACCTGGTGATCTACGACAAGAGGCTGTCGCTGTTGGACGGGGCCATAGCTCCCTGGACCCGGGGCGGCACCTCCAGCAGCTGGTACCTGAGCCTCCTGGAGTCGGTGGCCAGGAGCCACGGGTTCTCGGCCGGCACGCCGGTCAAGGACCTGAGCCAAGACCAGCTCAACCTGGTTCTTTACGGCAACAGGTCCCGGAAGATCACTATCCGGCACAAGACCCAACATGGCCGCGTCTACAGTTGGGACACAACTTTCGAAGGGGTAATCTCCAACCTGGAACGCCGCTACCGGGACACTGAATCCGACTATACGCGCCAGGAGATTGAGCGATACATGGCCGCCCGGCCCTGCAAATCCTGCGGCGGCAAGCGGCTCCGGCCAGAGGCCCTGTCGGTCACCGTTTGCGGCCTGGGGATCATGGACGTGTGCGCCAAGAACATCGGCGAGGCCCTTGACTGGGTGCGGGAGATCGACCCCGACGCCCCCGGGGACCACCTGGGGGCGACCCTTGCCCTCCGGGAAAAGACCATCGGCAATCAGATACTGAAGGAGATTGAAGGCCGGCTGCGCTTCCTGGCGAACATCGGCCTCGACTATGTAACCATGGCCCGCACGGCCCGCACCCTCTCCGGCGGTGAAGCCCAGCGGGTCCGCCTCGCCACCCAGATCGGCTCCGGGCTGACCGGGGTCCTGTACGTTTGCGACGAGCCAACCGTTGGGCTGCACCCCCACGACGACCACCGGTTGATCAGCACCCTCATCCGGCTGCGCGACATGGGCAACACCGTGATAGTGGTGGAGCACGACGAAGCGATGATGCGGGCCGCCGACTTCATCGCCGACCTGGGACCCGGCGCCGGCGAGCACGGGGGCCATGTCGTGGCCACCGGCACCATCGATGAGGTGATGAACGTGCCGGGGTCGGTAACGGGCCAGTACCTCAGCGGCAGGAAAAAGGTGCCGATGCCGGAAGAGCGCCGCCCCGGAAACGGCACCTTCTTGACCGTAACCGGCGCCCGCGAGAACAACCTGCAGAACATCGACGTGGAGATTCCCTTGGGACTGCTCACCTGCATCACCGGGGTGTCCGGTTCCGGCAAGAGTTCCCTGGTCTACGAAATCCTGTACAAGAAGCTCGCCCTGCTCATTTACCGGGCCAGAGACCTGCCCGGCGGCCACGACGATGTCCTGGGCATCGAGAACATCGACAAAGTGGTGAACATCGACCAGTCGCCCATCGGCCGGACCCCGCGCAGCAACCCGGCCACCTACACCGGGGCCTTTACGCCTATCCGGGAGCTGTTCGCCAGCCTGCCCGAGGCCCGGATCCGGGGTTACCGGCCGGGCCGGTTCTCCTTCAACGTGAAGGGAGGCCGATGCGAGGCCTGCCAGGGCGCGGGCTACAACCAGATCGAGATGCAGTTCCTCCCAGACGTGACCGTCCCCTGCGAGATTTGCAAGGGACGACGCTACAACCGGGAGGCCCTGGAGGTGACCCTCCGAAGCCGGAGCATCGCCGACGTGCTGAGCATGACCGTGGACCAGGGTCTGGAGTTCTTCTGGAATTTTCCCCGCATCAAGTCCAAGCTGGAGACCCTCCGGGACGTGGGCCTGGGCTACATCCGCCTGGGTCAGCCGGCCACCACACTCTCCGGCGGTGAGGCCCAACGGGTGAAGCTGTCCACCGAACTGTCCAAGCGAGCCACCGGCAAGACACTGTATTTGCTGGACGAGCCTACCACCGGCCTCTCCTTCGAAGATTGCGCCGCCCTGTTGCGGGTGCTGCACCGCCTGGTCGACTCCGGCAACAGCATGCTCCTCATCGAGCACAACCTGGACATCATCAAGAACTCCGACTGGATCATCGACCTGGGCCCAGGAGCGGGTGACGAGGGGGGCCGGCTTATCGCCACCGGCACCCCGGAGCAGCTGGCCCAGAATCCCAACTCATTCACCGGCCAGTATCTACGAAAGGTCCTCCCGACGGATGCGCCGGCCCCGGTGGCCGTGGGCGACTAGCATAGTGTCTCGTAGATAGCTTGATACCCGTTCCGTCATCCCGACGAATGCCGGGATCCAGCTAACGGTTCTCTGGATTCTGGCCCCGATGCAATCGGGGACGATCGTAGGGAGGGAATGTCGCACAATTTCGCCGATGCAAAGCCGTTTACAAGCCAGCACGCTAGCACGGCATTCATTTTTGTCACAGCCTCGGCGGTTTGATAGAATGGTTGGATTGATAGAGTGACTGAATCAATCCCCAACCAGCGGGAGGATACCGATGCCCTTGCACTACGACAGTGAAGTCCGGATTACCAAGATCAACATGGGGCCCTACGGCAACAACGGTTACATCGTGGCGTGCCCGGAGACCAACGAGGGCATCATCATCGACACTCCCGCCGAGCCGGAAAAGCTTCTGAATGCCATCGGCGATGTCCGGAT
>CAJWBT010000410.1 GCA_913020235.1 uncultured Chloroflexota bacterium | reverse complement strand
GCAACGTCGGAGTGGACCAGCACCGTATCCAGGGCGTTGCACACCGTGGGGCGCTGGACCTTGGCGTTGAAGATTATATCCGCCGCCTTCCCCACGTCGGCCTCCCGGTCCACGTAGGTATGGCACACGCCTATGCCCCCGGTGACGGCGGGCATGGTGGCGTGCTCCGCCACGAAGCGGACCAACTCGGAGCCGCCTCGGGGCACCAGCAGGTCGATGTAATCCTTCATTTGCAGCATGGCGTCCACCAGGGTCCGGTCCGGGTTGTCGATGAATTGGACGGCCTCCGGCGGCACTCCAACCTCGGCGATGGCCTCCCGCATCAGGTTGACCAGGGCGGTGTTGGAGTGGAGGCTTTCCTTGCCACCTCGCAGCAGGCAGGCGTTGCCCGATTTGAGGCACAGGATGGCAATATCGACCGTGACGTTGGGACGGCTCTCGTAGATGCTGCCCACCACGCCCAGGGGGACGCGGCGTTTGCCCACCAGCAAGCCGTTGGGCAAGGTGGTCATGTCCATAGTCTCGCCAATTGGATCAGGCAAGGCGGCCACGTTCCGCACGTCATGGGCGATGCTCTGGAGCCGCTCCGGAGTCAGGAACAGCCGGTCCAGCATCGCGTCGTTGAGGCCGTCACCCTGGGCAGCCTGGTGGTCCCGCTGGTTGGCTGCCAGTACGAGGGATTGGCCGGTCTCCAGCGCCTCCGCGATGTTGAGCAGCGCCCGGTTCTTGACCCGCGTGGACAGGCGGGCCAGCCGGCGGCTGGCCTCCCGGGCCGCCCGGCCCTTCGCTACAAGCGCGTCAATCGTCTCGGTCGTCATGTATTCTCCACGCTGAAACCCAGCAGGTTGAAGACCACGGGTGCTAGGGTATGGTTGACCGGGTCAACGCCCAGGCCGAACTCCTCCAAAGCAGTCGCTCCCAACAAGGGTTCAGTCCCGGCATCGCCAAACACACAGGACACAATGGAAGTCTCCTGGCCTATACGCACCGGAACCTGGCACAAACCCATTTGCACGACACTGCCATCCGCTAGCCTGAAAGGGCGGTTATGCGTAGGCGAGTGTCCCAACCGTTCCATTATGCTCCGAGGTACCAGCGTGTAGCTGGCCCCCGTATCGACCCAGGCCTCCACCCTCTCGAAGTGCTGCCCGGCCGCGTCGCCGATCTCTATCGAGTAACGAAAAGTGGTCATCTTACTACTCTCTTGGGCTCGTGACGCTCTTGCCCACTCCACCAGCCAAGGTTTGCCTTCGCACCCATCCGTGGTGGCATCCGGAGCTTGCAGCATTGAACCGGGCTAATTGTGCCCGATTGGCTCCAGTGGAGCCCAACACCCGCGCCCGCTTTATCCAGGACCATGCGCCCTGTCCATGCTCGCGCGATCTCATAGCAGCACCAGGTTGTTTCGGTGCACCACTTCCTCGCCGTAATGGTAGCCGAGGATGCCCTGGATGTGGTCGGAGCGGACCCCTCGAATTTGCCCAATATCCTCTGACTTGTAGTTGGCGATGCCGCAGGCGATGCGTTGGCCCCCGCTCTCCAGAATATAAACGATGTCGCCGCGCCGGAAATCCCCGTTGACGTCCGTTATACCGGCGGGCAGGAGGCTCCTGTTACGCTCCACAAGGGCTTGAACCGCCCCTGCGTCAACGATAATCTCGCCCCGGTGGGAGATGCCGCTCAGCATCCATCTCTTGCGGGCCTCCAGCTTCTCGGCGCCGGGCCGGAAAAGGGTGCCGATCGCCTCGCCCCGTGCCGCCTTTACCACGGCGTCTTCCGCCAAACCGTGGCACAGGACCATAGTTATGCCGGAGGTGGTCACCAGGCGGGCCGCCTCCAGCTTGGTGGCCATCCCGCCCCGGGCCCAAGGGTTTCGCTCCTTGCCGGCCACGGACTCTACGGAGGCGTCTACCTGGTCCACCACGGGAATCAGTCGAGCCGCGGAGTCCACGTGAGGGTCGGCGGTATAGAGTCCGTCAATATCGGTCAGTATCACCAGCAAGTCGGCGTCCACTAAGGTGGCCACCAAGGCTGAGAGACGGTCGTTATCGCCAAATACCTCCCCGATCTCGTCCACCGCCACCACGTCGTTCTCGTTGAGAATGGGCACTACTCCCAGGCCCAGCAAGCCCCGGAGGGTATTGCGAACGTTCAGGTAGGACTGGCGGTCCGACAGGTCGTCGATGGTGAGCAGCGTCTGTGCCACCTGGAACCCGTGGGAGGCGAACATTTCCTGGTAGGTGTGCATCAGCCGGCTCTGGCCCACGGCGGCCAGGACCTGCCGGGTAGGGATATCCCGGTCCCCGGTGTCCCGTCCGGGTTCCAACAGTTCCCGGCCGGCGGCGATAGCGCCGGAGGTCACCAGTAACACCTCGGCGCTCATCCCCCATAGCTGGCAGATCTGGCGCGCCAGGTCGCCCATTACCTTTGGGTCCAGTCCCCGGTGCTCCGGTGGCCGGGTCAGCACGCTGGTGCCGGCTTTGACCACGATCCTCCGGTGGCGCAAGCCTTCCGAAGCTGGAGAGCCCATGGCGGAAGAGTTGGTAAGCTGGCCGGTGCTGGACATTGGGGGCGAATCCTCTCGAAGCCAAGACGAGGCAGGAGGGTCGTGCTCCTCGCCAGGCGTCCATTATATCATGGCGCCCGGTTGCCAACGGCCTTTTGATTGTCAGCTAAGCCCTCATCCAGCCCCGGCTGCGTCGAG
>CAJWBT010000409.1 GCA_913020235.1 uncultured Chloroflexota bacterium | reverse complement strand
GGCTCCAGGGCGCCGGTCACGCCGATCATGCTCTCCTGGGTGACCAGCTCGGCCAGCTCTTCCTCGCTCATATGCTCGGTGTTGGCGGGACGCCGGGGTAGGATCAGGTAGCGCAGGTCCGCCGTGCTGTCCATCACCCGCACCTCAATGGATTTGTCCGGCTCAAAGCCGAACTCCCGCATGACGGCGCGGGGGTTGCCCACCACGCGTGAGCGATAGGCAAAGCCCTTGTACCAGTCGGGCGGCCTGCCCAGGATGGACCGGGGATAGCAGGAGCACAGGGTGCACACCGCCACATAGTGGACCATGTCGGTGTTTTCCATGACCGCGAGTCTGGTGACGGTCTCGTGCAGCGAGTACCCCAGCTCTTGTATCGCGAACTCGGGGACCGCTATGAGGCGTTTCTTGAACTCAGGGTCCACCCAGGCGCGGGCCACCACGCGGGCGCCGTCCTTTGGGGAGCGGGCGTCCAGGGCGGCCCCTGTTGCCTCCAACTCCTCCTCCGTAAAGATTCCCTTTTCCACACACAAGGCCACGAGAGCCTCGGACCTGAGGGCGTAGTAGCTCGCGTTGACCCCGTGGTGACTGCCCTGGCCATCTTGTTCGTCAGCGCTACTCATGAATAACTCCTATCCGGCGGCGGGTTCCAGCCAGTGCTGATAGATGTCTATCAGCAGCCGGTCGATCGCCGAGCCTCGGTAGCTTTCCCATACCTCGGTCTGGTCAAACTGTACCCGGTAGAGGGGCTGTTTGGGCAACCCCGTGCCTCCGTAGGCCAGGGACTCCGGATTGGGGAACACTCCGCACAAGGTCTCCACTTGGCCGGTTTTGCCTTGAATGTAGGCGGGGGTCCGGATGTGGTGAGGCGGCGAACCCACCCGTACCTGGACCCGGTCACCGGGCTGGAATCTGACCGGTTCAGCGGCTGCCCCAGCGCTTTCCATGATTACCCTCTCTCCCGTTCCAGCTCCGACATCTTCTGATCGATCTCGGCGGTGGTCATGACCCCGCGCTCGACCAGCAGGGCCTCGTAGGCCGCGGTGAATCTTTCGTAGTAGCTGAGGGTCAAATACTGCTCCGGGCCCAGGCTTTCAATGGCCCGCCGCAGCTCATCGGTCTTCTTGAATCCCTTCTCGCCAAGAATGCTGTTCAGTGAGTCCACCCTGCGCTCCCACGCATCCATCTCGTGCTCGGTCCGGTCAATGGGCTCGTTTGTGGGCAGTCCGCCCAGGTCGTGAACTCTGCGCATCCCGGCCTCCTTCCACAAGAGTATTGCTGACGATAATAATTCTTGTCACCATCATTGGCAAGGGAGTCACCGGCCGGCCCACAGTTCGGCCACCTCCTGGCAGCGCATGAACTCCACGTTGGGGAAGCTGCGGATGTAAGTGATGAGGCGCTCCAGCATGAGCAACCGGCCGGGACGCCCGATGTACTGGGGGTGCATGGTCAGGTGGAAGGCCCGCCCGTAGCGGTACAGGCCATCGAACTCGGCTGACCAGGACCCGTAGACCTCGTCGGGGTTGCGCATGGGGCCGAGGCGGCCGGCCACCGGGGCGTAGACGAAGTTAGGAGCGTCGTCCAGCAGCCAGGAAACGGGGATCTCCACCATGCTCTCGCCCGCCGAGCCGGTGTTGACCAGGTAGGGAGCGTCGTCGCCAAACATGCTGCTGTCGTAGAGGAATCCGCGGGAAGCCAGCAGCCCCATTGAGCGCGTGCTCAGGTCCCAGCTGGGCGACCGATAGCCCCGGACCGCCTGGCCGGTTATGCCCTGGAGGATGGCCGTGCATTTCTCAAGCACCTGAATCTCTTCCTCGGCCGAAAGGCTGTACGCGGGCTCGTGCATATAGCCGTGGTGGCCCACCTCGTGGCCGCGGCGGACGATGTCCTCGACCATACCGGTGTGAGTCTCGGCCACGTAGCCGGGCACGAAGAAGCTGGCCTTGATGGATTGGTCGTCCAGCAGGTCCAGTATCCTGGGGACCGCCACGCTGGGGCCGTACTCGGCCATGGACATTAGGCTGGGGTGGTCCTTGAAGCCGGGATTGCGGTTGAGCCACGAGGAAACGCCGTCAACATCGAAGGTCAGCATCGCCACCAATTGGGTGTCGCCGGGCCAGATACCGGACATCGTTGGCCTCCTTGGTTTTTCTGTTCAGGGACGAACGCGCCTGGACCCCGACTCTAGCTCTCCCGCTTCAAGGGGTCGGGATGGGGGTGTGGCCAATAAACCAAGCCGAATTCGACCAACCACCCTCGCCTCCCTCATGATCGTCGATCGGCGAGCCGCCAATGGCCGGCTAATTACCCGCCGGGGTTGGCGGGAATCGTGTCGAAGCCGGTGTAGGGTCGCAGGACCTCCGGGATCACCACCGAGCCGTCGGCCTGCTGGTAGTTCTCCAGGATGGCGATGACCACCCGGGGCAGCGCCAGGCCCGAGCCGTTAAGGGTGTGGACCAACTCGGGACGGGCTTTCGGCTCAGGCCGGTAGCGGATGCGGGCGCGGCGGGCCTGGAAATCAGTGCAGTTGGAGCAGGAGCTGACCTCCAGCCACTCCTGGCAGCCAGCGGCCCAGGCCTCGATGTCGTAGGTCTTGGCCGAAGGGAAACCCAGGTCTCCGGTGCAGAGTTGCAAGACCCGGTAGGGCAGCTCCAACCGGCGGCAAACGTCCTCGGCGTCGGCCACCAGCTTTTCCAGCTCGGCCTCCGAC
>CAJWBT010000408.1 GCA_913020235.1 uncultured Chloroflexota bacterium | reverse complement strand
GCGGGCCGGTGGTCGACCAGTTGGGGTTCAACTACGGCGACAACGTCTTCGGCGGAGGCTCCAGGGCCAACGCCGCCGTGGGGCGGGCCATCCGCCTGATCCTCTGGAACGTTGGGGGCGGCTACGCGGGAGAAATCGACCGGGCCACCCTGGGGCACCCGGGGAAATACACCTTCTGCATCGCCGAGGACATACACAACAGCCCGTGGGAGTTGCTGCACCAGGACCGGGGCTTTACCGGCGACGCCTCGCACGTCACCGTCTTCGCCTGCGAGTCGCCCCACCACGTGGCCACCGGGTCCGGCTATGTCCTTACCGGCCGGGACATCCTTAGCGTCATCGCCGACAGCATAGCCACGGCGGGCAGCGCCGCGATGAACGGCGGGGGACAGGTGCTGTTGATCGTGGGTCCGATGACCGCCCAGAAACTGGCCTCCGAAGGGTACGACAAGGCCCGCGTTCGTCAGGAACTCCACGAGCTGGCCCGGAAGCCGGTGAGCCTGATGAAGTCGAACAAGTTCCTCAACCCCGACCACCCGTTTCACTGGGCCAGCTTCGTGGACATCGATGACGACAACGCGATGATACCCGCGATCCGCCTCCCCGAGGACTTACTGGTTATGGTTGCCGGGGGCTGGGGGTCCGGCTCCGGCTTCAACGCCGTGTGCCATGGATGGATGCAGGCCGGGGGCATGGCCCAGACCCGGCAGATCAACATGCCCAGCTGAGGTGTCGGCTGGGATAGCCGCCATCCACAACCCACCCATCGTTTGATTGCGGTTCAATGCACCCACCCGCAGGCCTCGCCCGGGGACGGAAAGTCAGTGGGCGGACTCCTGCTTTCAGGTAAGCGCCGAGGAGAAGGGAGGGTGGCCGCAATAATCGACCCGGTAACGGAGGACTTCATGCCCAGGATAATTCTTCACAGCCCGGTGGGCCGCGAAGCGCCCCACGCCGAGGGGCTGGCGCCCATGGCCGACGCTAGGGGAAACCGGGTGGCCTTTCTGTTCAACGGCCACGTGTCGGTGATGCCCTTCTGGAAAAACCTGGAACAGGAGGTGCTGCTCCGGTGTGAGCCGGAGGCCATCAGCAAGGTGGTCAAGCCCAACACCTTCGCTCCCGCCTCCGCCTCCGACATCCAGGAGCTTTCCAAGGCCGACCTGGCCCTGGTGGGCGTATGCGCTTGAGGGTCGTGCACTTCCGGCTCCGTGCGAGACGGTATCAACCTGGAGCGGGCCGGTGTCCCGGCCATCGTCATCTCCCACGACGTGTTTGAAAAAGCGGCCCGCGCCCAGTCCAGCGCCCTGGGCCTGGCCGACCTCCGGCTCATCATCTACAAGCAGCCCAAGGGCCGGGTGGAAGAGGTAGAGGGAGCGGACGCGGCACGCCAGGTGGTGGACCAGTTGCTCGGGATGGTGGAGGACTCTTCTTCTTGATCGGCCCGCGCCTACCCGCCTTGGCAGCGCAGCCGGAAATGGCCGAAACCGGGCCGGTGGGGCGCTAAATAGCCGAAGCGTCGAACTCGGGGGCCACCGGATTCCGCAGCACCCCAATTCCCGGGATGTCAACCTCCACCGTATCGTCGGGCTTTATGGCCTTGGTGACGCCCGTGGTGCCGGAGTAAACCAGGTCGCCGGGATGAAGCGTCACCTGCTGGCTGATGTAGCTGACGATCTCGAAGAAAGTAAACAGCATATCCTTGGTGTGAGCCCGCTGCACCTCCTCACCGTTGACCCGGACTATCAGCTCCAGCCCGTGAGGGTCGATATCCGTCTCGATCCAAGGGCCGATCGGGGCGAAGGTGTCCGAACCCTTGGCCCGCCAGAAACTCCGGTCTTTCTTCTGCCAGGTGCGTTCGCTCACGTCGTTGCCGCAGGTGTAGCCCAGGATGTACTTGCGGGCCTCGGACGGCGTTATTCGGCGGCACGGTTTGCCGATGACCGCCACGGCTTCCCCTTCGTAGTGCACCTCCCCCCCGGAGTCCCTGGGTATGATTATCGGATCGTCAGGTCCGACGAGGGCGCTTCGGGCTTTGAGCCAGGGCTCTGGGTGCTCCGGCGCCGGCGGCGTCTCCGTTCCGAGCACCGCTCCGGCAAACGCGAGATGATCGGCGAAGTTCAAGCCCGGCGCCCACATCTCGGTCGGCTCCGTCGGAGGCAGCAGCTTCACTTCATCCAGCTTGTATTGAATGTCGGTCATCCTGAACCTGGTATAAATACTGCCACGGATTTCAATAACATCTTCCCCCTGCACCACCCCATAGGCCACTCTTCTGGCGGCACGAAACCGTGCGATTTTCATCCTACTGCCACCTCTCGGCCCCGTTCCTGAGGATACTCGGTGGGGATTGTACCCTTTCCCGTGAGGTGCCACAAGGGCTTTGAGCCGATTGCGGGGAGACCCATCTGAGATTAGAATACCACTCGGGTGCAGCATAGAGCGTTTCGCTTTTGCCAGATCATCCAATCCGTCGTTTCCGGGAGGACCCAACGTGAAAGTTGGCTTCTTTGTAAACGCCCAACACCCGCCAGAAATGTCGATGCCCCAGAAGCTTCAGGAAAACGTGGAGCAGGTTAGGGCGGCCCGGGACGCCGGCTTCGACTTGATTTGCGCCGGCCAGCACTACCTGTCCACGCCCTACCAGATGTGCACCACCTTCCCGTTGCTGGCAAGGATGGCGGCGGAGGCCGGCGAGATGGAGGTGGCCGCCACCGTGG
>CAJWBT010000407.1 GCA_913020235.1 uncultured Chloroflexota bacterium | reverse complement strand
AAACGCCAGCCATCCCAGGCCTCGCCGTGCCGGAGGCAGTCCCAGAAAGGCCGGCGCAGCGCGGAGACTGACGCCGAAGACGAAGCTGCCGATGAAACCCACCATGGCGGCGTGAACGAAGGCGCCGTCTAGAAACAGCGGGGCGACCGGGCTTCGGTCGAGCCCCATCCGGACAACGATCCACAGGTGCAGACCCACCGCCACCACCGACCACAGAAGTCCCATCCAAAGCCAGGGCTCCGCGATGCCGTGGGGCGCGGTGCCCCGGAGCAGCGCCCGCCCGATCACCAGGGCGAAGAGGGCGACGCCGAGACCCAAGCTTACTCCGGAGGCAATCAGCAGGCCGGGACCGACGGTCGCAGAGTCCAGGGTCTGACCAGCGAACCGCAGGGCGATGCCTGCCAGCACCAATGCCAGGATGCCCCGCTGGGGCCAGGGGAAGTCGATGGGCCCGTTACGGAACCGGGGTACGACGTGAAAGGCCACCCCCATCATGAACAGGCCGGCCCAGCCAAAGAGCTGAGCCACCCCGTGGGCCTGGGTATGGGTGACCCAGGCGATGCCGGTGGGGATCTTCAGGGCGGACAGGAGCACCATGGCCGCTCCGGTGGTGAAGCCCAGGGTCAGGGCCACCACCAGCGACCACCTGAGGAAGGGGCGGTACAGACGCTGGGCCGACCAGGGCGTCGGCGGGTATTTGCTCCGCCGGCGGAGGCGCGCGACCGAGGACACCAACGCCGCCCCGCGATTCACCAAGACACTCCGCCTTCTCCGGGCCGCTGCCCTGCCCTCGGGCGCATTGAATTCCCTGGCTTGGGAGTTGGCCTCATACTAATGTGGGATCAGGGCGCATCCGAGTGACGGAATCTTTCATGCTCCGGCGTCATACACCTTTCTGAGGGTTCCAGTGTCGGTTCGGCTCCGGCATTTGGAGCCTCCCGTCCTTCTTGGAAAAGACTAGCAGGCGTGCAAAGAAAAGACAACTTCGAACAAGTTTCAAAATTGGCTAAAAATAGCCTCCCAGAGACTTGAATTCCCTTGAACCGCACTGCTATAAACTTACATAACATAATGTGCAAAACGGGGGCGAGGTGGCGCTGAAGACCAGTGTGGTCCAGATCTCGGGTCGGGGGACCAACGTCGATTTCACCATCGACGATACCGGGCCCTTTGACCGGGTGTCCCAGCAGTTGCGGGATTACCTGGTGGAAAACCACCGGATGTGGTCCAGCGGTACCATCAGCGTCAACGCGGGCCGGCGGATTCTCTTCCGAGACCAGCTAAGCCGGATCAAAGAGGTCATCGAGGCCGAGTCGGGCCTGACCGTCAGCCGGTTCTGGTGCGCCCCGGGCGACCTGGACGGCGCGAGCACCGCCGGAGGTGTGGCGGCGCCTTCCCCGCCCGCTGAACCGTCGGAGCGGCCGCCGGAACCCGAGCAGCCCAAGGCGGCGGCGGAAGCTCCACCTGCCGAACTGCCGAAAGTGCGGCAAGCGGGGTCGGCAGGGTCTCCCAAAGGTGTACCGGGTGAGGCCCTGTTTATCAAAGAGACTTTTCGCTCCGGAGAGTCGATCAACTATGCGGGCGACGTGGTAGTGCTGGCCGACGTGAACCCAGGGGCCGAGATAACGGCTGATGGCGACATCGTGGTGTTCGGATGCCTGCGGGGTCTGGCTCACGCGGGCGCCGGGGGCGACGCCAAGGCCACCGTCATCGCCCTCAAGCTCGAATCCCCCCGGATTCAAATTGGCCCATACATCGGTCTGGCCCCGACCAGCGGCCAGCGGTCCAAAACTACCGGGGCCGGCCCCAAGATAGCCTACGTACGGCGGCGCTCCATCTACGTGTCGCCATTCACGGGCCGGTTCGCGAGATACAGCAGAGGCATACTGTATGACGGGTAGGACCATAGTAGTAACTTCAGGGAAAGGCGGGGTCGGCAAGACCACCGCCACGGCGAACATCGGCTCCGGGCTGGCCATGCGCGGCCACAGAGTGGTGGTGGTGGATACCGATATTGGCCTGCGCAACCTTGACGTGGTCATGGGTCTGGAGAACCGGATTGTGTACGACCTGGTCAACGTTATCGAAGGCGATTGCAAACTCCACCAGGCCATGATCCGCGACAAGCACAAGCATGAGCTGTACCTGATTCCAGCGGCCCAAACGCGGGACAAGAACAGTATCGACCCCGAACAGCTGCGGGACTTGTGTGCGCAGCTGGAGGCGGAGTTCGACTACGTTCTCATGGACTGCCCCGCGGGCATTGAGCAGGGCTTCAAAAACGCCGTCGCCGCCGCCAAAGAGGCCATCATAGTCACAACCCCAGAGGTGTCGGCCATCCGCGACGCCGACAGGGTAATCGGCTTGCTGGAGGCAGCGGAGCTACACAAGCCCCGCCTGATCATCAACCGGATCAACCCGCACATGGTGAAGCGGGGCGACATGCTAGATATGCGCGACGTGGTGGACCTGCTGGCGGTGGAGGTGCTGGGCCTGGTGCCCGCCGACGAAAAGACCATTACCGCCTCCAACCGTGGGGTCCCCGTGGTCCACGACAAGAAAGCCCCTTCCGGCGCCGCGTTCTTGCGGATCGCGGCCAGAGTGGATGGGGATGAAGTGCCGCTGGTGGAGGTTGTGGCGAGTTCGGGTCTGATGGCCAAGTTCAAGGGACTCGTAGGTTTGAACGGGAGAGCCTATTCTCATGCTTGAATTCTTACGGTGGTTGC
>CAJWBT010000406.1 GCA_913020235.1 uncultured Chloroflexota bacterium | reverse complement strand
TATGTAAACCCTTGACAACTCAAGACAGTTGCTGAGTGGAGCCCAAGGGCTCTGAATGACGCTCAGCGGATTGAAGTTGACTGAGTACTAGAGTCCCCAGCTCTTGCCAAACTCGGCGCGCGTAACCAGATTTCCGGTGAACGACTGGGCGTCTTGCTGCGCCAGGTACACGGCACTGGGACCGACCACATGGGGCTCATCGCGCTGGTCCCAGTCCCATTCGGTCCAGCGGATGGCCGCCGAGCCCTCGCTCTTCAATGAGCCGGGACTGAGGATGTTGACCGCGATGTTGTACTCCCGGACCTCTTCGGCCAGGGTCAGGCTGAACAGGTGCAGGCCCGCCTTGGTGGCGCTGTAGACTACGCCTCCCCCACGTAGATAGTCGGTACCCATCCGGGAGCCGATGTTGACGATGCTGCCCCGTCCCTGGTCAATCATTGCCGGCAGAACGGCACGGCAGGTCAGGTATGGCCCCCGCATGTTGACCGCGACGGACAGGTCCCATTGGGCCGGGCTTATTTGCAGGAGGGTCTCGCCCAACACCATAATCCCGGCGTTGTTTACCAGTACGTCTATCCGGCCGTACCGCTCCATCACTTGCCGGACCATCTCCGAGACCTGCGCTTCGTCCGCCACGTCGCAGGCCACGGTGAAGGCCTCTCCTCCGGCAGCCAGGATGTCCGCGGCGGTCTCGGAGATGGTTCCCACCAGCCCTGTCGGAGACTCGGCCCGAGCGCAAACGACCACAGTGGCCCCCTCCCGGGCATACTCCTTGGCGATTGCCCGGCCCAGGCCACGGCTGGCCCCGGTGACGATGGCAATCTTCCCTTGCAACTTACCCTGCAACTTACCCATATTTTCCCCTTAAGCGAACCTGGTCTCCACCCACCCCTTGCCGAAGGGAGTCCAGAAGCGGGAGGTCAGCTTCAGGTTCTGAAACTTCCACTGGCCGTTGACCCTCACGTACTCTTCGTCGTAGCGGGCCGCGCCCCACACTGCGCGGTTGCCGTCGGCGTAGGTGCAGGGCTGGAACAGGTACCAGATCCCTGTCGCCGTATCGCCATTTACCTCGATGATGGGGTTCATCACCATGTGGACGGCAAAAGACAGCCTCTCGGGCGCCCGCTGGAAGAAGACACGGATCTGCTCCCTTCCCTCGCTCTTGCCCCGCATTCCGCCGTCCCATACAGCATCCTCGGTGAAAAGGTCGGCCAGGGCGTCGGCGTCGTAGCTGTCGTCGCAGTAGGTGCAGTAGCGGCGCTTGAGTTGCTTGATAGCCTCGATGTCTTCCAGCACCTTGATTCTACGTTCCAGGTCCTCCAGGCTCATATGTCTCCTCCTTGGCGATGCTGCTCACACGAACCTCGTCTTGACCCATCCCTCATCAAAGGGGGTCCGAAAGATGCGGGTTATCCGGACGTGCTTGAACTTCCACTCCCCGTCAACCCTGACGTATTCGTCATCGTATCGGGCCACCCCCCATACTGCCCGGTTCCCTTCAGTAAGGGTGCAGGGGTCGAACAGGTACCAGGTGCCGCTGGCCTTATCCCCGTTTACTTCAATGTTGGGGTTCAGCACCATGTGGATGGCAAAGGGAAGCCGCTGGGGGATGTTGACGAAGAAGCCGCGGATCTCTTCCGGTCCCTGGTACCTGCCGTACGCCCCTTCCCAAACCGCGTCGGCGGTGAACAGGCCGGCGATGCCGTCGGGGTTGTAGTTGTCGTCGCAGTGGGCGCAGTAACGTGCCTTGAGCCTCTTGATCTCCTCGACGTCCTCCAATACTTTGATCCGCCGCTCCAGGTCCTCTAGGCTCATGCCTTCCTCCTCGGGGTTGGGCGCCGTCTTCAGCCGGCCCGACCCCAGTCCATGCCGGTGCGCCGGCCCCCCAGTCCATGCCGGTGCGCCGGCCCCCCAGTCCATGCCGGTGCGCCGGCCTACGATGAGCTTCGCCTCTTCGGCGCAACGCCGGGCGATGAAGGCACCGGCCCTTTCCGGCGGCGCGGCGCGGTGCACTGGCGACGTTGACCCCTACCTACAACGCCATCTCGCGCAGGCCGCGCGCCCTCAGGAACCAGGCTGCACGAGCTCGATGCGAACGTTGTCCGGCCCTTTTACGTAGGATATCTTGGCGCCGGAAGGGACCAAAGTGACGGGTAGCAGGACTTCGGCGCCGTGGGACTCCAGGTGGGCCGTCACGCCTTCAACGTCGTCGGTATGGAAGCCAAAATGCTCCAGCCCGTAATGGGAGTCCGCGGTGCCTTCGGCCAGCGTCTCACCAATCTGAGGGCCGGTGACAATGATTTGCCCTCCCTCCAAGTCCATCCTGACCGAGCGGGAGCCTCCCAGGCCCTCGCTGTCTCCCACGATCTTGGCGCCGAACATGTCTACGTACCACTGGGCCGTCGCAGTGGGATCAGGGGCCTTCAGGTGTATGTGGTTGATGCGAAACATCCTAAATTGCCTCCTCAACTTCGATGGCCGGCCATCCTCCACGGGACCGGGAACAACGTGCCCGGTGATGGGGGGGGCGAACCTCGGCGCTAGCATACCACAAGACCTGCGCAGGCGTAACGGGCGTCCCTGGCGGCGCCCGGCCCGGCCGGCGCCGCAGTCAATCCGACCCTACCGGCGTCCCACAGCCTTGACTCAAAAATTGCCTGCAGCGTGTCACCCCGAGTGAAGCGAGGTGTCTGGGGCGGTGGGTTCACGCTCACCTGAGGGAGCCCCA
>CAJWBT010000405.1 GCA_913020235.1 uncultured Chloroflexota bacterium | reverse complement strand
AGGGCGAGCCCTTCGTAGACCGGCCGGCCGAAGGCGCAGTAGCCCACCAGGGTGGCGTGAATCTCCTCCTGCACCGCGACCCGGTCCACGAACCCTATCCCCGGCCCTCCGTACTCCTTGGGCACGTACAGGCCCCCGAGGCCGGCGTCCTTCACCTGCTGGAAGAGCTCGTCCCGCTTCTCTTTGGGCAGGTTGACTTCATCGTAGTCGTACTCGCGCTCCAGGGGCAGCAGTTCTCGTTCGACGAACTGCTTCACCGCACCCCGCATCATGAGCACTTCTTCCGATAGCTCGAATTCCACTACTGGTACTCCCCTGAGTTCCTTCGATTCCAGGCGAGGCTATGCCTGCCCAGCCTGCGTGCGCTAATCAAACCTTAGTATCCGGGGAACCAATACCCCCGGGTGATGTTTCGAGCGATAACGACCCGATGGACCTCGTTAGGGCCATCGACGATGCGGTCCGCCCGAGCGCCGCGGTATATCTGTTCCAGCGGCAGATCTTTGGAGACGCCAACGGCCCCGTGGATCTGAATGGCCCGGTCTGACACCCGCTCCAGTGTCTCCGAGCCATGGACCTTCAGCATGGCGATCTCGGTTCTGGCGTCCAGACCCTGGTCCAGCTTCCACGCGGCATGGTAGCTCATCCAACGCAGGCTCTCAATAGCGATGGCGGAATCGGCTATCATCCACTGGACCGCCTGCCGCTCCGCCAGGGCCCGGCCAAAGGTAACCCGGCTGATGGAGTAGTCCCGGGCCATCTTGAGACACCTTTCGGCAAGAGCCACCGTGCGGGGGCCGAAGCCGAGCCTGACGCCACCCAGGGAACTCTGAAGCACGTCCCAGCCTTTGCCCGGCTTCCCAAGGATCTTATCCGCCGGCACCTCAACGTTTTCCAGGGACACCTCGCACGGCACATCGCCCCCGGAGCCGGTTGGAACTCCCAGTGTCTCGATCCGCCGCTCCACGTTGAAGCCCGGACGGTCCGTATCCAGCAAGAAGCAGGTGACACCATCGCGCCCCTCCACTCCTTTCAGGCGGGCGTAAAACAGGAGGAAATCCGCTTTGTCCGCGCCGCTGATAAAGATCTTGCGGCCGTTGATCACGTACTTCCCGTCCCGTTCCTCGGCGTAGGTCACCATCATCGACGGGTCGGCCCCGGATATGGGCTCGGTAATGCCGGCACAGACCTTCTTCTCTCCCCATAGAGCAGGAATGAGATACTCTTCCGTCTGCTCTGCGTTGCACCCGAAGAGCCCCTCGTAGATCGGTTTTCCGAAGGCGGAGTAGCCCACCAGGGTGGAGTGGATCTCCTCCTGCATCGCAACCCGGCCCACGAAACCGATGCCTGGCCCACCATATTCCTTGGGCACGTACAAGCCCGCGAGGCCGGCGTCTTTGACCTTCTTGGTCAGCTCATTCCGTCTCTCGTCGGGGAGGTAAATCTCATCGAAATTGTACTCGCGCTCCAGGGGCAGCAACTCGTGATCAACGAACTGCCTAACGGCACCCCGCATCATGGTTACTTCTTCTGAGAGTCCGAAGTCCATTGGTTTCTCCCTGGCCTCACTCCGATTCCAGCCGGGTTTCTCCTAGCCCCAGCGTGCGTGCTTCATGTCCCCGGCCCGGTCTTTCCATCCGGGGTCAAAGGCCAGCGTGTCCAGTTTCATGCTTCCGTTTTCTTTTCTGATGGCAATCGAATGAAGCCAGTTGGCGTCGTCTCGCTCGGTGTGGTCCATGCGGCTGTGGCCGCCGCGGCTTTCGGTGCGCATCGATGCCGCCCTGGTGGAGATCTCCGCCACGGTTAGCATGTTCTCGATCTCCAGCGCCTCCACCACCCCAAGAGAGCCTTCTACGGACAGCTTTGGCAGACTCTCCTGCCGAATGCGGGCGGCCATCCGGAGCACCCGGTCGAAGCCCTCGGGCGTCCGGACCACCAGCATGTCTTCCCACATTCGCTGCTGTATCTCCCGCTTGACCTTTCGGGCCGGGATGCTGCCTTTCTGACTCTTGAAGCGGGCGATGCGCTCCTGGGCTTGGCCGGTGACGTCGGAAGGCACATCAGAGATGCCCTCGGTCTGGACATACCTAGCTGCGTGACGGCCGGACCTGGTGCCGAAGACTTGGCCGCTGGCCAGCATGTGGCCGCCGAGCCGGTCCGCGCCGTGGTCGCCGGCGGCCGTCTCACCGCCCCCGGCGTACAGCCCAGGAACGTTGGAAAGCCCATTCTCGTCGATCACCAGGCCGCCGCCGGAGCAATGCCGGCCGGTGATGATCTCCAAAGGCCGCTCATCGGGGTAAACGCCCTGTTGGTTCAGCCAGGACTCAGCGTATTGATCCCGGAGGGAAACGGTAGCGTCAGTCAGGTCGAGAAACACGCCGCCGTTGGGGCCGGCCCGGCCCGCGACTATTTCCTTGGTAGTTGCGATGTCGAAGTATTTCCCGCAGTCCCTGGTGGTGAAGGGATTGTATTCGCCCCGGGTGTTAAGCACTTCCTGGGCCGTCACTCCTTCCGGCAGGTAGCCGGACAGGAACTCCTCGCCCCGGCCGTTGGTGAGCTTTGCCCCCGGCGATCTCAATAATCCGGTGTTAGGGTGTCCCATGCCGGGCAGGGCGACCAAGAAGAACTGGCCGAACTCCATGTTGGCCAAGGTGGCTCCCGCGTGATAGCCCATGGCCTGGCCGTCGCCGGTGACGCAGGGCGGGTGGAAGTTGTACCGGTACAGGGCTTCAT
>CAJWBT010000404.1 GCA_913020235.1 uncultured Chloroflexota bacterium | reverse complement strand
TGGCGTCCGAAGCCAGGAACCCGAAGTTGAAATCCCGGACGCCGGCTTCGATGCGGTCTTCAACGCCCTTGACGCAGTCTTGGGGTGTGCCGCTCAGGCAAATCGCCTGAGCAATGTCCTCGGCGCTCCGCTGGGGCGTCACGTACCGCTGCCCCACGTTGGCCACGGCAAGGGCCATGGCCTCCTTCGGGTCGTCGCTGATGGCCGTCGGCTGGTTCAACCCCCAGTGAAAACCGGTCAGGTTCCGCCCGGCCTCGGCGGCAAAATTGCGGACCGTCTCGTTGCTTTCCCGCAGGCGGCGCACCGTAAACAAGTAGGGGTACCATCCGTCCCCCGCCAGCGCAGCGCGCCGCATCGCCGCCTCGCTGCGCCCCGAAACCCAGATGGGAGGGTAGGGCTGCTGAACCGGCCTTGGCACCAGGGTAACGTTGTCGAAGTCGAAGAACCGCCCGTGATGGGCGACCTTCTCTTCCGTCCAGAGCCGCTTCATGACCTCCAGCATCTCGTTGGTCCGGCGGCCCCGGGTGCGCACCGAGACACCCATGGCCTCGAACTCCACCTCCGTTCCCCGCTGCCCGCTGATGCCGATGCCGAAGTCCAGCCGGCCTCCGGAGATAACGTCCAGGATGGCTAGCTCCTTCGCCAGCATGACCGGGTGGTACAGGGGCACGATGACGATGCCGGTCATGACCCGTATCCTTCGGGTGGCGCCGGCCGCGGCCGCCATGGCCGGAATTGTCAGGTAGGTGGGACGGGGAGGGTTGCCGTCCATGACGTGCTCGCCCGTGGTCACCCGGTCGAAACCCAGCTCCTCAGCCCGCCGGGCGAACTCCGCCACGTCCCAGTACCCTTCCACGTTAAGATTACAGCCAAAGGTCACTTCCGGTGTCGCCATGGTGGCCCTCCATCATTGAGTATGGTTCGACCCGAATTGTAGGCGCGGCCGAAGCCTATAGCAACATGCCGGGTTGACACATGGCCGTTTCAGATATACTGGGATGACAATCAGGAACGGCCACGGAGCGCTCATGGAGGGCAAGACCTGCCTGGTCACCGGCGCAACTTCGGGCATCGGCAAGGAGGCGGCGCGGGAGCTGGCCCGCCGGGGGGCCACGGTGGTTGTGGCGGGGCGAAACCCTGAGAAATGCGCGGCCACTGTTCAGGACATCCGGCGGCAGACCAACAACCCGTCGGTCGACTTCCTGCTGGCCGACCTGTCGTCCCAAAAGCAGGTCCGGCAGTTTGCCGAAGAGTTCAGGAGCCGTTACCAGCGGCTGGACGTCCTGGTCAACAACGCCGGGGCCATTGTGCTGTCTCGCCGGCAAAGCGTGGACGGCATCGAGATGACCTTCGCCCTCAACCATCTGAGCTACTTCCTGCTGACAAGCCTGTTGCTGGATTTCCTGATATCCAGCAACCCCTCGCGCGTCGTCAATGTCGCTTCCAGCGCCCACCAGGGGGCGAGCATCGACTTTGAAGACCTCCAGTTGAGGCGAGGGTACCGGGGCATGCGGGCCTACGGGCGGTCCAAGCTTGCCAACGTGCTGTTCACGGCCGAGCTGGCCCGGAGGCTGGAGGGTACCGGGGTTACCGCCAACGCCGTCCATCCCGGGCTGGTGGCAACCAACTTTCTGTCCAACAACGGCCCGGCCGGCCGCCTGATGAACCTCGGCCTCCGGGTGGTGGGCAAGCGCGTTGCGGCCGGGGCGGAGACGGTGATCTATTTGGCGTCTTCACCCGACGTGGCGGGCGTCACCGGAAAATACTTCGTGGAGAAGAAGGCGGTCGCGTCGTCCCCAGCCTCCCAAGACAGCGTCGCCGCCGCGCGGTTGTGGCGGGTTAGTGCGGAACTAACCGGGCTGGGTGCCGAAGGCTGACCCCCTTAAAACAGAGGTCGTTTGACAGCCTCCAGCACCGGACGCATAATCTGAGGGATTCCAACAGGAAAGGGAGAAGGCACATGGCAGAAACCGCGGACGTGGCAGTAGTAGGAGCCGGTATCATCGGCTGTTCGGTAGCCTACTATCTTTCCCAGCAAGGCGCCAAGGTGATTATTGTCGAGCGTGAGGCCATCGGCAGCGGGGCTTCTTTTCACGCCACCGGCTCACTCCTCATGTTGGGCACCGAGTTTTCCGAAGGACCCCCCTTTCAGCTCGGTATGGCCGGCTATCACTTGTTTCCCGACCTGGTGCGCAGCCTGGAAGAGGAGACGGGGATGGACCTGCTGTGTCAGCACCGTCCCGCCCTGCGGCTCGCCCTGGAAGAGGAGGAGGAGAAGCTCCTCAAGAGGCTCATGGCCTGGCAAGGGGAGTACGTACCAATAAAGTGGATCGACGAAAAGGACGTGCACCAGATCGAACCCCGGCTGACGCCCGGCCTCCGGGGAGCCGTATACGAAGAGGAATCGATCCAGCTGGACAGCTATCGCTTGACACTGGCCCTGGGCCAGGCCGCGGAGAAAAAGGGCGCCCAGATCCACCTCCGGGAGGCTACGGGCCTCGTGACCCAAGGCAGCCGCGTGACGGGCGTCCGCACGGCAGCCGGAGAGGTGTCCTGCGGCACCGTGGTTCTGGCGGCCGGGGCGTGGAGTTCTCGCTTCAGCGAGCAGCTCCATTTTACGATCCCGGTGCGCCCCTTGAAGGGGGAGCGCCTGATGTTGCGCTACGCCGGTGACCCGCTGCCGGTGCTGATCAGCTCGCCAAAACGAGGACACATGATCAGCCGGATGGACGG
>CAJWBT010000403.1 GCA_913020235.1 uncultured Chloroflexota bacterium | reverse complement strand
ACGCCTTCCCCAACCTGATCAACCTGCTGGACCAGGCGGTAGAGATGGTGGCCGCGCTGGACGAGTCGCCTGAAGATAACCTGGTGGTCAAACACCTCCGGGAAGACCTCGCTCAAAGTGGGGACGCCGGACCTAGCGGCACACCCCAAGAGGGCGAGACCGGCCCCGACCGGGCTTCCTCCCTCTACCGGATTTTTGGCAGCAAGCCGGGGACCTACGGGGCGGGCATTTTGCCCCTCCTGGACGAGCGTAACTGGGAGACGGCCCAGGACCTGGCCGAGGTTTACACCGCGTGGGGAGGGTACGCCTATACCCGGCAAGAGCATGGGGTGAACGCTCGGCAGGAGTTTCGGCGCCGGTTCAGCCAGATAGTGGTCGCCGCCAAGAACCAGGACAACCGAGAGCACGACATCTTCGATAGCGACGACTACATGCAGTACCACGGCGGGATGATCGCCACGGTCCGCGCTTTGACCGGCCGCAACCCCCGCCAGTTCTTCGGCGACAACTCCGACCCTTCCCGTGCCCAGGTCAGGGACCTGGAGGATGAAGCCAGGCGGGTGTTTCGGAGCCGCGTGGTGAATCCGAAGTGGATCGACTCCATGAAGCGCCATGGCTACAAGGGCGCCTTCGAGCTGGCTGCCACCGTGGACTACATGTTCGGCTACGACGCTACGGCCCAGGTGGTGGACGATTGGATGTACGAGGACGTAACCGAAAGCTACGTCCTGGACCCGGAGACCCGCCAGTTTTTTGAGGAGAGCAACCCCTGGGCGTTGAAGGGGATTGTGGAGAGGCTTCTGGAGGCTATCGAGCGGGGCCTTTGGGCGGACCCGCCGCCGGACATGCGGGAAAAACTACAGGAGCTGTACTTGCAGTTGGAAGCCGATCTGGAGGCCCGGCAAGAGGGACCGGCGGGGCCGGGATGAAGATGACGCAGGCCGCCGATTGGGCCGGCCTGCCGAACCACATGATCGTCAATCACGGCGCAATCTACGCGAGGTAAGGAGGTGATGCATACGCAAGTGGCTTGGCTCCCGACGATGGAAATCCGTGGTCCGGCGCGACCAATCGAGGCCGGCATCCCGATCCCCTGAGGGAATAACCGGGTCGATGGCCTATCATCCTGGCGGTCAACCCGCCGAACCGGCCCGTCGTTGGCGAGGGTGTCTTTGACCAGGACCGAATGATCCTGTGGAAAAGGAGAGAGACATGGTTGATATTCTACGGGGCGCCATGGGCGAAAGAGATATCTCGAGATGGCTGCCATGGGTTCTCGGGTCAGTGGTGCTGCTCTACATGATCGGCTACGTGGACGGCACAGTTCACGGAGCGGTGTTGGGCAGCTACGGCGCCAACCTGGGCTACGTGCACGAGTTCTTCCATCATGCACGCCATGTCGCCATGATGTGCCACTAGTAAGCCATCGGGCCTCGTTGCGTCAATAGGAAGATTGGGCCCCCCGCCGTCCACTCTGGACGGCGGGGGGCGCCTAGACCCGATTCAACAGCCCACCGCGGTGGTTCGACGGGCTCACCACGAACGGGCGAAATCCGTTCGCTGGCTAGACAGGTCCGACTTGGCCGCGGCTCTCGATAGAATCGGAGTTCACCACGAGCGGGCGAATTCCGTTCGTCCTGAGCTTGTCGAAGGGCTGGGAATGGATCCCTCTGAGGTGTTCGGATAGGCTCTAGCCAGGCCCTTCTTTCCCCCTCCCCCGGTTCAAGAGAGAAAGGCTGAGGGGTGCGGGCTATGTATGCCCGGACCTGAGGAATCATTGTGCCAAGACTGATGTTCATTGCCATGGCGGCGGGACTCATTTCCGGCCTTCTGGTCGGTGGGTTCCACAACCTGTTTACCGTGCCCGTCATGGAGCGGGCCATGGTGCTTGAGGAAGAACGGGAGGCGGCCGGGACCGGCTTGGCGGAGGTGGGGAATGACGAAGGGCCCCAGGTCTCATTGGGAGTCCAGCGGGTCGGGCTGGTCGTGGGCACCGGCCTGTACGGGCTGGTCTTGGGACTTCTCTTCTCCGGAGGGTATTCCCTGCTGCGCCGCATCGCCCCCGGCTGGCCGTCACTGGCAGTGGCCGTGGTAATCGGCGTGCTGGGGTTCTGGGCCATATCGCTGCTTCCGTTCATCAAATACCCGCTCAATCCCCCTGGGGTAGGAGAGGAGAGCACCCTTATCCAGCGCCAGGGATACCAGACGCTGTTCATGATTCTGTCCGTCGTCGGAGCGACGGGGCTGCTGCTGGCCCTGCATCGCGTGACCTCGCTGGTGGCCCTGGCGGAGCAACGAAAACGGCTGTACGTGGCAGCGGTGGTGGGGTATGCGGTGTTCGTCCTGATAATCGTGTTCGCCACGCCTGGCAACCCTGATCCGGTGCCGGTACCCATCGACCTGCTGGAGCTGTTCCGGACACTGACCATGATCGGACAGTTCCTCCTCTGGGCATTCCTGGCGGCCGGGGTTGCCCTGGCGTTGATGTGGTACCAACGGCCGGCGCGGGCTGGTGCAGGCGCCAGGGAATCCGTTAGCCAGAAAATCCGTTAGAAAAGGATACCAATTAGCCAGTGACCGAAATCGATATTCGACAAACATCGGAGCCCCGTTTCCCCTTCACCGCTATAGTCGGACAGACCGCGATGAAGCGGGCCCTGTTGCTCAACGCCGTCAACCCCAAGATCGGTGGGGTGCTGGTCCGCGGCAAGAAGGGGACCGCCAAGTCCACGGCGGTACGCTCCC
>CAJWBT010000402.1 GCA_913020235.1 uncultured Chloroflexota bacterium | reverse complement strand
TCCGGTTTGGGGACGGCCACGATGTGAAGCTGAAGGGGCTGACCGGCACCACCCGGGTCTTCCCGATTATATGGGACCCGGCGGGTCCCTCCGACGGCGGAGCCGGTCCGGCAGAGCGCCGCCGGGCGCTGATCCGGCTGGTTTCTCGTCCATGGCGCTCACCCTATGGGAAGGCGGTGATCGCGCTGGCCCTCGGCACAGGGGTGGTGGTGGCTGGGCTCTTGACCTTTGGGATCATACCCGGCTCCTCCGCTGGGCCTGGCAGCGAGCCTCCCCCAGCTGTGGGCACACTTCCCTCTAGTAGCGTAACTTTGTGGCCACGCTCATTGACCCGACTGGTGTCTCCGAGAGGAGATGTGACGGTGGCGGTACCGGCCGGCTCCGTGGAGAGCCCGGTAGAATTGATCTATCAAGAGGTATCCCCCGAGGGGATTCCCCTGCTTCCCGAGGGCTACTCAGTCTCCAACACAGCGTTCGACCTATCGGTAGGTGGCCCCCAGGCCGATGCCGGAGGTACCTTCTCGTTTCTTGGACCAATCACGATATCGGTGGTCATCAGCGCGGAAGACGCGGCCCTTGCCGCGGGGGTCCAGTCCAACGTGGTAATCCAGCATTTCAAGAGCGGCGGCGGGTGGTCGCCGCTGCCGACCCAAGTGGACTTTCAAGCGTCAACGGCCCAGACCGAAACGGCCAGCCTGAGTGTCTTCGCGTTGACCATCCGGAAGCCGCCGCAGACCCCGGATTTGGCGCCGGTACCCGCTGCCACCGCAGTACCTACTCCAACTCCGACGCCGACGCCCGCGCTGACCCCGGTCCCGACGCCTAAGCCGACTCCGGTGCCCGAGTACCTTCTTGAGACCGGTATCCTTCCTGAAGGCCAGGGGACAGTCGAGGTCCTGCCCAATGTCCAAGACCGGCGCTACCTCGACGGCACAGTCGTTCTCGTGTTCGCCAGATGCAGCACGGGATTCGTGAGTTGGGCGGGAGACGTACCCGGCGTCGTGTCTCAATTTTCCAATCCTATCGCGGTTGCGATGGACCGGCCCCGGTCATTGGTAGCTCGCTGCGCCGGGCCAGCCCCGACGGTTACTCCTGCAGCAGTGCAGGCACCCACCGCCACGCCGAAGCCCACGCCGACGCCGGCGCCGACACGCACCCCGACCCCCACTCCGCTGCCAGCTCCGACTCTGGCCCCAACCCTGGGTGGCCTGGCCTCTGGCAACGTGATAACCGTGCAGTATTCGTATTTCTTGTTCCCCCAGGATTCGCCTTCGGGTAACAGTTGGGAGCCTGGCGAGACATTGTACCAGCCGTCGTGGTCGTTTGGTTCATCAAGCCCGGTCAGGTATTTGATCACGACGGCCGAGCCGCTCAACACACACAGGGGGTCGCCTCCCTCCGCCTCCGCAATCGGGCCCTCTGGGTCCTATACGTATGAGTGGCTGCCAGAC
Organism: uncultured Chloroflexota bacterium; assembly: GCA_913020235.1. The sequence goes on along the minus strand of CAJWBT010000402.1, from coordinate 1,295 downwards.
GAATTCTTCAACCTGAGCCCGGAAGAGGCTCTGGTGGTGGATTCAGGGCTTCGCCTCCAGCGGGACGCCACACCGTCCATGCTGCAGCCCGGCGTGAACCAGGTGTCGATCCGTGTCGTTGCTGAACTGTTGCGCCAGCCAACGGTGGCTGGCATGCTGGCGCAGCCGTCTGATGGGAACCTTCGGGCCAAGATTGGCGACAAAGGAAGTGGCTTTGAATTAGGAGCGGAGACACCTATTACCGGCGGCGGAAGCCCTATCAAGGTTGTTTCCGTACGTGGTACCACTGAGATCGACTTCGACTCTCCAGTTGAAGTAGGGCGGGTGTACACCCTGGAGTTTGAAGTTGGCCTGCTAAACCCCAATTCCTTCCCGGTGATATTCTCCCCGACCGTTGATGCCAACATTGATCTCGAAGCGCTTCCCCTTGGGCTGGAGGCCCCGGTTGGAAGTGCTTCCAACACCGCCGCCGTATCCCTCGATCTCCGCGGCGCCGCCGGTGAGACGCTTCACGTTACCCTCGAAAACCCTTCGGGCGAGGACGTCGATTGGCAAGTGAAATCGCAGTACGGCCCCATATTCGAGGGCTTGGGGCAGTATTGGAATGGGGTACTGGCGCGCGGTAACTAGCGGTTCGTATCTCCCGGCTTGTCGCTGACGCCACCAAATGGTTGTTGGGGATAGAGTAGTCCGCGCAAACCCCGGCCTTCCCACGACATCTAGCCGCCAAGAATCTCCCCGGCGCACCCTCCTCTTTCATGGATTGGAGCCATGGCGCCGGCCGCTGCCGGCGAGGGGGGTTGGCTGAGCGTGAATTGCCCAGGCTCGCTAGTACGAGACCCCTCCAGTCATCGACGGAAGTGGACCCGAACCGAGCCGGATTCAAGAGAAAAGATCAACGGATCATGCGAACGGCGCCGCGAAGCGTGACAAATCCCGGAGCCGGCCCCCACCACGGAGATGCCCGGCGTCTTGACACTTGTGGCGTTGGGGAATAGGTTACGGTCATCTGTATTGCTGACCGCGAGGTCGGCGGTCCGGCTAGCTTGGGAAATCCCATCGAGATCCGGTGGGAATCCCAAAGAGAAGGGGGTGGCCTATGTTTACGCTGGAAGTGCTGAACCCCGTCGCCCAGAGCCACGGCGAGGCAAACCAGACCGCCGCAGCACGACGGCCCAGCACCCTGGATGGCTTGACGCTTGGGTTGATCTGGAACTCGAAACGTGGCGGCGAAGTAGCCCTGATGAAGGCCGCGGAACTCATCAGCAACAAGTACAAGAACGTCAAGGTGATCC
>CAJWBT010000401.1 GCA_913020235.1 uncultured Chloroflexota bacterium | reverse complement strand
GCCAGTGCCCGGGGCAGTCCCCGGCCGAAGTTGACCCCGGTCAGCACGTTCTCACCATTGGGGTCCAAATCCCGGATGACCCGGCCCAGCCAACCCTCGTTGCCGATTTTGTCCGGTTCGCAGGTGTGCCAGATGTCCATTGAACGGAAATGGGACCGGTTAGGGTTGGGGTAGCCGACGCCGTTGATGATGGCCACCTTGCCCTGGTCGTACATCTCTTTGATGGGAGCCAGGGCCGTGTTGAAGCCGTACTTGTCATCGATGGGCAGCACCTGGTCTTGAGGGACGGCCAGGTTGGAGCGGCTATCGTAGTACAGCGGGTCGTTGAAGGGGACTATGGAGTTCATGTAATCGTTGCCCCCAGTCAGCTGCACCACCACCAATATCGGGTCCTTACACGTCGTGGTCATCTTTCCCGCTCCTTTCCCTCGGTATTCGTTAATAAGTGCCGCCTATGCCGAAGTGTCATTTCGAGTCCCGGCCCGGCCGGCCGGGGAATCCGGGGTGGCGGCCCAAAACAAATCAGGTCCCACCGGCTATTGGGGTGAAAGTCAGGCCGATACCTTCCGATAGATCTGAAGGCGTCCCCGGCCCGTATCTACCACGAAAATCCGGTTTTGCCCATCCACCGCAATCCCTCGGGGGCCGAAGAACAGCTTTTCCAGGCTCAGGTCCTTAGCGGTGCGCCGTTGCTCCTGCATTACCGGGTTCGCCGCCAGAAGCTGCTCGCCCCAAGTGGACATGGTGGCATCCCCCGTAAGCTTGGCAAGAAACCGCCCGGAGGGATCGAATATCTGGACCCGGTGGTTGTGCCAGTCCACGACATAAACGTCGCCATCGCTGTCCACAGCGATTCCGGCGGGGTGGTTGAATTCCCCGTCGCCGTCCCCGGCCGCACCAAACGTGAGCAAGAACTTCCCTTCGGAAGTAAACTTTTGAACTCTATCGTTGCGCCAGTCGGTCACGTACACTTCTCCGGCGGCGTTAACGGCGGCCCCCCATGGCATGTTGAACTGGCCGGGGCCGCTGCCACGGCTGCCCCAAGTGGCCAGAAACCGGCCGTCGCGGGTGAACTTCTGAATCCGGTGGTTCAGGGCGTCCACCACGAGAAGGTTTTCCTCGGCGTCGAAAGCTAATCCGGAGGGACGGTTAAGCCGGCCGTCTTCGCTGCCCGCCTCACCCCATTCGTCCAGCAGGTTTCCCTTGGTGTCGAAGACCGAGATGCGTTGGTTCCACTCGTCGGCGATATAGAGCCGCTGTTGCGAATCCAGAGCGATGGCCGCCGGCCACATCATCTGCCCCGGCTCACTGCCGTAGGAGCCGAAGTCGCCGAAGAACTCTTCGTCCACGTTGCATATCTTGACGCTCACATTCATTTGCGTCGACGCTCCCCGCTGGAGCACGTATACCATCCCATCCGGACCGAGGGTCAAATTCACGGCATAGCGAAAGCTGCGGCCCGCGAAGTCGTCGATGCCGAGGGTATGGCTGTACTCGTAGGTCCTGCTTCCAACCAGCGGTGTGGCCATGCTCATCTTCCTCCCCTGTTTTGAATGGCCTGCCGTTTTGGGGTGCCGCCGGCCAACCTCGATTCTCGCGCGAGAAGGTAGCTCATCGGATTGTTGTCACGGTTCATCCGGCGGCCTCTCCCGTGGTCTAGCGGCTCAGGCAAACTGGAACTCCCGGGTAGCGACGATGAGCTGCAGCATTTCAGCGGCCCGGAGGTCGAACTCGGATTTCTCCTCAGCAGTGCCGCATTGCGCATCGCCGTCCCGGCGGGCCGCGGCCACCAGCGCCTCACGGGTCTCGGTCAGCACCTCCAGGGGGCCGATCAGGTCAAGACAGCCATCCACCAGCTCCTCCGGCGACAGCGAGGTCCTCTGAACGGTGAGACGTTGGATGATGGAGCGGATGCCCGGCTGTTCCACGTTTCCTACCATATTCGAGGCGAAGTTCACTCTCCCCACCAGGGCGCCGGAATCGATCCATTCCTGGCCGGTATGCCAGCCTTCGACGGATGGCGGGCCGAGCAGCTCCTGGCCCAGATACATGGTCTCAAGGCTCATCTCCGCCAGGATCGGCTTTGGTTCTTGGAGTTCTCCCACGAGCCGCAGGACCCCGGCCACTAACTCCACCGGGCCTTTCACCTTGGCGAAGCGGGCCTCCTTGAAGAAGTTGGAGTTCAGCAAGACCCGCATGATAGAGCGGACGTCATAGTTGGACTGGAAATAGGCGTCGGACAGGGTCTCGATTGCCTCCTCGGGGGGAGGCTCGTCGGAGACAAAGAAGTCGTACAACTTGCGGGCGAGGAAACGGCCGGTAGCCGGATGTTTGGCTATGATGCCGATGACATCTTCCCCATTGAACCGGCCGGTGTGGCCCAGGAACTCCCTTTCTGCATCGTCATGGTCGTCGGGCCGGTACTCAAATTCCCAGGGAAAGGAACCCCAGGGATAGCGGGCTATATACGGGGCGATGGTCCAGCCGGTGAAGGCGGCCGCGCAGGTCTTGACGTCCTCTTCGGTATAGTTACCCACGCCCATGGAGAAAAGCTCCAGCAGTTCCCGCCCATAGTTCTCGTTGTGGGCTTCCCGGTGATTGGTGTCGTTGTCCAGCCAGATGATCATGGCCGGGTCTCTGGATAATTCGAGGAGCAAAGTTTGGAAGTTGCCCAGGCAGTGGCGTCGGAACATCTCTATCTGGGTGGAGATGGCGCGGCCGTTCATCAGCTTTTCGTAGGCGGTGGCGAAAAGGCCGTGCCAGAAGAGGGTCA
>CAJWBT010000400.1 GCA_913020235.1 uncultured Chloroflexota bacterium | reverse complement strand
CCGTTATTACGATGAGAGCCACCGGACCAATTTACACACTTGACGGGACGCATACAGGAAAAGCATTGGACCGGAGAATAAGAAGGATACGCCAGGCGGCAACTCGCCATGCAAACCGTCAACGAAAATAGGCGAGACCATTTCGCAAGACGCTCAATTGACGCTCATTGTGCCGTGGCATACAATTCCAGTCAGGTCAACGTAGTCCGTCTCCGGCCCGTGAGGTTTGCCCTTCCTAACCTGGTTCGGGAACTCCCGCTCTGGCAACGGGACAGAGGCGGTTTGGGGCCGGCAGGCCGAAGGCAGGGTAATGAACGGCGATCAGGTCAGGGATTCCTTCATCCAGTTCTTTGAAAGCAAGGGGCATCTGCACATGCCCAGCGCATCGTTGATCCCGGCGGGCGACCCCACCCTCCTGTTCACCAGCGCCGGCATGGTCCCCTTCAAACCCTTCTTCACCGGGGAGCAGACGCCGCCATCCCGCCGGCTGACCAGCAGCCAGAAGAGCTTCCGGACCACCGACATCGACGAGGTGGGCGACCACAAGCATCTGACCTTCTTCGAGATGCTGGGCAACTTCAGCATCGGCGACTACTTCAAGGAAGGTGCCGTCGCCTACGCCTGGGAGCTGGTTACCCAAGTATTCAACCTGTCGCCGGATCGGATGTTCGTGACTATCCACCTGGACGACGACGAGGCCTTCCAAATTTGGCGAGACCAGGTGGGCGTCCCCGAAGAGCGCATCTACCGCTATGGGAACAAAGACAACTGGTGGGGCCCGGCGGGGAATGAGGGCGCCACCGGGCCCTGCTCGGAACTCCATTACGACGGCGGCGCCGAGAAGGGCTGCGGCCCCATGGTGAAGCCGGACGTCTTGACTGCCATGTTCAGGGAGGAGCGGGAAGGCGGCGAGCCCAAACCCGTGCCCGGCTGCCACCCCAACTGCGACTGCGAGCGATTCGTCGAGCTGTGGAACCTGGTGTTCATGCAGTTCTACCAGGATACCGAGGGCACGCGCACCCCCCTGCCGGCGCCCGGCGTGGACACCGGGCTAGGGCTGGAGCGGGCCGCGACCGTGCTTCAGGGCAAGGCCAGCATCTACGAGACCGACCTGTTCTGGCCGATCATCCAGAAGATCTGCGCGATCAGCGGCAAGTCTTACGGCGTCGACTCCGACACCGACTACGCCCTCCGGGTGGTGGCGGAGCACACCCGGGCGAGTTCGTTCCTGATCGGCGATGGGGTCGTCCCCGGTAACGAAGGCCGGAGCTACGTGCTGCGGCGCATCATCCGGCGAGCCATCCGCTACGGCCGGCGCCTGGGCCTAGATGAGCCGTTCCTGACCCAGGTGGCCGAGACGGTGCTGCCCATCTTCCGGCAAGTCTACAAGGAGCTGCTGGAGAACCACGACTTCATCTTGCGGGTCATCCGACTGGAGGAGGAGCGGTTCGCCGATGCCTTGGTCCGTGGGGAACAATTTCTGAAAGGCTACCTCGAGGAGATCGAAGCAATAGTCCAAAAACTGACCAGGGTGGAGGACGACCTCCGGTCTCCCCATGGGGAGGCTATTAGCAGAGCTGGGTTCTTTGTATCGGTACCCATTGCCCCGTCGGGCAGTGGACCTTGGATCGGGGCCGAATTGGCCGGCGCGATATTGGCGAACGAGATCGCCATAGACCATTTCAGTATCAAAGAATCCGATGAACATCGTCATAAGGGCCTGAGAGGGGAGCCCCAGGATACGCAGCTACCAGCGATACGCCCACGCTTACAAAATACTCGAAGAAGGTTGGAGGGGTTGCGGAAACAACTTCCTGCCCCGGTTTCTTTCCGGCTGTCCGACACCTACGGCTTCCCTCCTGAGCTTACCGCCGAGATCGCCCGGGAGCACGGCCTGGAAGTGGACATGGAAGGCTTCGAGCGGGAGATGGCGTCTCAAAGGGAGCGGGCCAGGGCCGCCCACGCTTTTACGGGCAGCATGGAGGTGGTGACCGCCTACGAGAACCTGGGAGTGGACCGGACCGATTTCGTTGGGTACGAGGGACTGCACCGGGAGACGGCGGTGGCCGCGATTCTTGTGGATGGCGCACCCACGGGCCAGGTCGCCAAAGGCCAACAGGTGGAGGTGGTATTGGGGGAGACCCCCTTCTACGCCGAGGGAGGCGGGCAAGTTGGCGACCGAGGAAATATCACCGGCCCCAACGGGCTGGTCCGGGTGGAGGATACCCAAAGTCCGGTAGCTGGGCTGATCGTACACCGGGGCGTGGTCGAGCAAGGCGACATCTCCCTGGGCGATAGGGTATCTGCCCAGGTGGACCCGGCCCGCCGCCTGGATTCCGCCCGGAACCACAGCGGCACCCACCTGCTCCACGCCTCCTTGCGGGCGGTGCTGGGTCCCCACGTGCGCCAGGCCGGGTCGCTGGTGTCGCCGGACCGGCTGCGGTTCGACTTCAGCCACGTCAGCCCCCTTTCGGCCGGGGAGGTCGGGTCGGTCCAGAACCTGGCAAACGAGAGAATACGGGACAATCTCCGGGTGTCTGCCCACGAGACGACCTACGCCGAAGCGGTGCGTGAGGGAGCCCTGGCCTTCTTCGGGGACCGTTACGGGGATGTGGTGAGGGTGGTTTCCATGGCTGGTGGTGTGCCCTTGGGCGGAAATGACTCTGGAGGCAGCCAAGGCGCTCCGGGCGGGCCTTTCAGCCTGGAGGTCTGCGGCGGCACCCACGTGACGGCTACCGGCCAGGTGGGCACCCTGTTCGTCCTGGGCGAGTCCAGCATCGGCGGCGGG
>CAJWBT010000399.1 GCA_913020235.1 uncultured Chloroflexota bacterium | reverse complement strand
TCACGCGGGTGGCCAGCATGTTCCGGCGGCGGGGCTTCAACATCGCCAGCCTGACCGTGGGCAAGAGCGAGCTCCGGGGCCTGTCCCGCATGACCTTCGTGGTCGACGGCGACGAGGACACGGTCTCTCAGGTGACCAAGCAGCTGGACAAGCTGATCGACGTGATTCGGGTCTCCGACATCTCCAGAGAAGAGATTGTCGCCAGGGAGCTGTCCCTGGTCAAGGTCCAGACCACGCCGGCTACCCGGGGTGAAATCATCCAGATCGTCAACCTGTTCCGGGCCAACATCGTGGACGTGGGCGCCCGGTCAATGGTCATAGAGATAACCGGCGAAGAAGATAAGGTAAACGCTCTGTACAACCTGCTCCAGCCCTTTGGCATCCTGGAGATGCTGCGCACGGGGCGGGTGGCGATGGTCAGGGGCCAGTCCGACGGCCGCGTCAGCGACAGCGTGGGCATCGGCCTCAACGGAAACGGGTTCGGTGAGGTCCATGCCGGCTGATTCCCCGGCTAATACCCCGGCTGATCCATTAGGAACGCGGAATTTTGAGAAGGTTTGAGTTGCTAGCGCCATGGTAAATGTGTATTACGACGACGACGCGGACTTGGGGCTGTTGGCCGGAAAGACCATCGGCATCGTGGGCTACGGCAGCCAGGGCCACGCCCACGCCCTCAACCTCAAGGACAACGGTCAGAAGGTGATGGTGGGGCTGTACCCGGGCAGCCGCAGCCGGGCGGTGGCCCAGGAAGCGGGCCTGGAGGTTGCCGACGTGCCCGAGCTGGCCAAGGTCGCCGACGTACTGATGGTGCTCATCCCCGACCACGTCCAGGGAGGGGTGTACCGGGACGAGATCGCTCCCAACCTCCGCCCGGGCAGCGCCCTGATGGTCGCCCACGGCTTCAGCATCCACTACCGGGAGGTGGTCCCCCAGGACAACCTGGACGTGATGATGGTGGCGCCCAAGGCGCCGGGCCACCGGATGCGGGAGCTTTTCACCGAAGGCATCAGCGTGCCCAGCCTGCTGGCCGTTCACCACGACGCCACCGGCCGGGCCAAGGAAATCGGCCTGGCCTATGCCAAGGGCATCGGCTCCACCGGGGCGGGCGTGCTGGAAACCACCATCAAGGACGAGACGGAGAGCGACCTCTTCGGCGAGCAGGCCATTCTCTGCGGGGGAGTGACCTCCCTGGTCCGCGCCGCCTACGAGACCCTGGTGGAGGCCGGGTACCCCGCCGAAATCGCTTTTTTCGAGTGTCTCCACGAGCTCAAGATGATCGTGGACCTCATGTACCAGGGCGGCTTCTCCTACATGCGCTACTCGGTCAGCGACACTGCCGAGTACGGAGACCTGACCCGGGGGCCACGGATCATCGACGAGCACGTGCGGGAAAACATGCGGGCGGTATTGAAAGAGATCCAGGACGGCACCTTCGCCCGGGAGTGGATCGCCGAGAACGACGAGGGCCGCAAACGTTTCACTCCGCTCAGAGAGCAGGCGCGGGGCAGCCAGATCGAAGACGTGGGCAAACGGTTGCGGGGCATGATGCCCTGGCTCGACCCCAAAGAAGTATAAAACTCACTTTCCCGGTAATGGGCCAAGCGGCCCCAAAGCCGGCGGGAAACATGTCAACGGGAGAAGAATCATGCTGCGGGAGATGTTGAGAGTAGTTCACCATCGCACGCTGGTCTTGGCTGGGCTGGGTGCGGTGGACTACGTGACCCTGCCTTCCCCTTCCAGCGGTCCATCGGGATCAACCGGTTAGCGGCCCGGTCAACGGGTCTGCCAGATCAGCGCAAGACGGAAGGGGATAAGGTAAGAAAAATGGCTAACGATAGAGTTGTGTTCTTGGACACCACCCTCCGGGATGGAGAACAGTCCGCCGGTATCGGAATGACGGTGGACGAAAAAATGGAGATCGCCAAGCAGCTGGAACGCCTCAACGTGGACATCATCGAGGCCGGTTTCGCCGCCAGCTCCCCGGGAGACTTCCAGGCGGTCAGCAACATCGCCAGGGAGATTCGAACCCCGATTATCTGCTCGCTGGCCCGGGCCGTGGCCGGCGATGTGGACCAGGCCTGGCAGGCCATCCAGCACGCGGCCTCGCCCCGCATCCACATTTTCCTCTCGTCGTCGGAGATCCACCAGATGCACCAGCTCCGGAAGAACCGGGAAGAGGTCATGGAGATGGCGGTGACCATGGTGGAGCGGGCCAAACGGTATTGCGACGACGTGGAGTTCTCCCCCATGGACGCCACCCGGACCAACCCCGAATACCTGTTCCACATGCTGGAGGAGGTGATCCGGGCCGGGGCCACCACCGTCAACATCGCCGACACCGTGGGCTATGCCATTCCGTCGGACTTCGCCAGGCTCATCACCGAGGTCCGCGAGAAAGTGCCAGGCATCGACAAAGTCACCCTCAGCGTCCACTGCCACAACGACCTGGGGCTCTCCGTGTCCAACAGCCTGGCCGCCGTCGTAGCGGGCGCGCGGCAGGTTGAGGGCTGCATCAACGGCATCGGCGAGCGGGCCGGCAACGCCTCGCTGGAAGAGATCATCATGGCCCTGGACACCCGCAAGGACCTGTTCAACATCGACATCGGCATCGACACCACGCAGCTATACTCCGCCAGCCGGCTGGTCAGCAGAATCACCGGAATGGCGGTGCAGGCCAACAAGGCCGTGGTGGGCGAGAACGCTTTCCGCCACGCCTCGGGCATCCACCAGGACGGCGTGTTGAAGGACCGGTCGACCTACGAGGTGATGCAGCCTGAGCGGGTGGGAGTACCCG
>CAJWBT010000398.1 GCA_913020235.1 uncultured Chloroflexota bacterium | reverse complement strand
TCAAGCGGTATTCCTTGATCGGCGCCATGTACGACATGGTCCCCCACACCCGGCCACTCATGGTCTCCGGCAGCAGCGGCGGGCCGGAGAAACCGGAGGAGTCCCCCAAGGTCCAGGTGCGCCCCAGCAACTACGAGGGACCGACGACCATCACCTACCTGGTCACGCTTCAAGCCAGGGACCTGGGGATTGATACCAGAACTTTCGTTGTCCACCTCCCCCAGTATTTCCAGGTGGACGAAGACTTCACCGGAACAGCCAAGCTCATGGAGGTTTTGTGCGGCCTCTACGGCTTGCCCGACCGATTGACGGACCGGCCACGGGGCGAGCAGCAGTACGCCGCCCTGCAAAACATCGTCGCTGACGCTTCGGAGGTTTCGTCCCTGCTCAAGCGGCTGGAGGAACGGTACGACAGGGAGCACCAGCAAGGACAAACCCCGCCAACACCGCTATCTCCCAAGATCGAGGAGTTCCTGAGAGAGCTGGGCGGGGACCTCAACCCTCCCGAGTAGCCCCACTCCCCCTCCCCAAAGGCAAACCCGTCTGCGCCGATCCCGCCCATCCGCTCCACGCATACAACCTCCCGGACTCCCCTGGGCCGCGTGCCTTCCCATCAGTGCCTATCCCCTCCGACGGGGGTCCCAACCGGGGACAGCGGTCGATTTGGCGGCCGCCTCGCCGGACTGATATGCTCTATTCACGCAACGTTCCCTAGCGGAGAGTCAAGAGTGCCGTCGCCCACCGCTCCCACCAACGGGATACACTGGCCAGCGGAGCTGCTTCAAAGCCTCATTCGTTTCGACACCACAAACCCTCCCGGCAATGAAAGGGAGTGCATCAGCTACATTCACCGCCTGCTGACGGAAGCCGGGTGCGATGCCCAGATCGTGGGGCGCTCACCGGACCGGCCAAACTTGATCGCCAGGCTCCAGGGCCGGGGCGATGCGCCGCCCTTGCTGCTCCAAGGACACGTGGACGTGGTACCGGCGGACCCGCGGGAATGGCAGCACCCGCCCTTCGAAGGAAAGATAGTGGATGGCTATGTCTGGGGCCGAGGCGCTCTGGACATGAAGGGCGGCGTCGCGATGATGTTGACGGCCATCCTGCGCGCAAAAGCCGAGTCCCTTCCCCTGCCGGGAGACGTGATCCTGGCGCTGGTCAGCGATGAAGAGAGGGGCGGCGAATACGGCGCCAGGTATCTGGTGGAGAGCCAGGGGCACCTGCTTGAGGGTGTCCGCTACGCCATTGGAGAGTTTGGCGGGTTCAGCTTCCCCATAGGCAAACGCCGGTTCTACCCCATCATGGTGACCGAGAAGCAAATATGCGTGCTGCGCGCAACGGTGCGGGCATCCGGGGGACACGGCTCCCTCACGGGCAAGGGCGGCACGATGGCCCGGATGGCCCGACTTCTGCTCCGGCTGGAAAGACACCGGATGCCGATACATGTGACTCCGGCAACCCGGCGGATGCTTCGTGCCATCGCCTCAAGCCTCCCCTTCCCTCAGAGCACCCTGTTCCGGCTACTCCTGACCCCGCCTCTGGCCGGCTTGACCCTCAATCTGCTGGGCAACCGGCGCCGGCTTTTTGAACCTCTGCTCCGCAATACGTCCAACGCCACCATTGTCCGGGGAGGCGACGGGGTCAACATCGTCCCCAGCGAGATCGCTCTGGGACTGGACTGCCGACTGCTCCCTGGATACGGGCCAGGCGACCTGATAGCCGAACTGCGCCCGATCGTGGGCGACGAGGTGGAGCTGGAGGTGGTTCACCACGACCCCAGCCCCGAGGAGCCCGACCTGGGGCTGTTTGACACCCTGGCTGCCATATTGCGCCAGGCCGACCCGGAGGCGGTGCCCGTCCCCATGTTGCTGCCGGCCTCCACCGGCGGCCGCTTCTTCTCCAGATTGGGCATCCAGAGCTATGGGTTCCTGCCCATGGCCCTGCCACCGGACTTCGACTTCTCTCAGACCATCCACGGCCCGAACGAACGGGTCTCGGTGGCGGCCCTGACTTTCGGTAGCGACGGAATTTACGAGCTTCTCCGACGATTTGGCGAAGGACAGACCGGGCCAAGTCCGCAGTCCCGACGCGAATCGGGGACCAGCAGGCCGGCTCTCGGCGCGAAGGGCCGGAATGCACGCTCAGATTGACGTTGGGTTAGGCATGTGCTAGAGTGAATCGAACTATTATTCTCATAAATGTGAGCAATCACCGGAGGTGGAAGGGCATAGCTAGGAAATATCGGGTAAACGAGCGGATTTCAACTCCGAAGGTCCGGGTGATTGGTGAGGATGGGGCCCAGCTCGGAGTGATAGACCTCCAGCGGGCGTTGCAACTGGCGCGCGAGTCCGACCTCGACCTGGTAGAAGTAGCGCCCAACTCTGTCCCGCCGGTGTGCCGCCTGCTGGACTACGGTAAACTGCAATACCTCTCCTCGAAAAAAGAAAGAGAGTCCAGAAAGGGCCAGAAAAGCACCGACCTCCGAGAGGTACGGTTTCGCCCCAACATCGGGATCCACGACCTGCAAGCCAAAACGCGCAAGGTCCGCGAGCTGATCCTAGATGGCTCCAAGGTCAAGCTCACAGTGCGGTTTCGCGGGCGGGAGGCCGCCCACCAGCAGCTGGGACTGTTGGTGCTCAAACGTGTGGCCGACGACTTGAAAGATGAGGTCCGCCTGGAGAAGCCCCCGTCGCTTGAAGGTAGAGCGCTGTCGATGATTCTGATACCCACCGCGCAGCGTAGCGAGCAGCCCGACAAGGCCGAACAGCCCGACGTGGCCGAACAGAAGGTAGAAGAT
>CAJWBT010000397.1 GCA_913020235.1 uncultured Chloroflexota bacterium | reverse complement strand
CCAGGGCGTACAGCTTGCCGTTCACCAGGTACTTGGCCAGGGGCACCGTGAAGAATCCGGGGCCACAGCCGATGTCTGCTACAGTGTCGTGGAGGTTGATTCCGCCGAAGCTCAGGATCGCGAAGGCGTCCAGATGTTGGGCCCGCTCCGGAGCCAGAAGACGACGGATGAACTCCTGACTGCTCATGGATTTGGACCCGGACTCGGACGACATCGCTTCACCTTCCTACTCACGCATACTAATTTACATGAGGCGGCGCGGCGACGCAATCGGCGTAAGCCGTGAGGCCAGGGTGGTTTCAGGACTGACTATGACTGAATAGATCGAAGCCGTTGTACCGCTCTCCAATGGGCGGGGGAGTCCTGGTTGACACATCCTGGCAGGCACGGATGGGGCGGGCAAGGCTGGCTCCCGGTGGAAACGGGCTTTGCTCGGCGGAGGGCCAAGCTAATAAGCGGACATAGGGGTGTCCACTCTGTTGTGACAGGGGTTGTACCGTGGACAATGGGAGTAGACTGACCGGGTGATCCGGGGAGAGAAGAGAGGGCAGCCAATGCGGAAAGCCGTACTCTTCGTCGTCGTCGGTTTCGCGATTGGGCTGGCGTGCTTGGCGGCGATCGTCTGGACCTCTGTCAACCATCGTGAGGGGGCGACCGCATCTAGTGAGATGCTGGCAACCAAGATCGCTGAGCATCGGTTCTCTTATGCCCTAGAAATCGATCGCGATCGCTCTTCGCTGGAGAGCGCCCGCCCGCTGATCCCTACCGCAACGCCGACGGAGCGGTAACGGGGACAGGGCAGGCTAGATCTGTTCTTGGCCGGCGGCACTGTGAGACCGGGGACAACGGGGCGTGGGCCCGGCGCGTCGCAATTCATCACAACTGTACGCCCTCCGGGGCAGGCGCTGGCAAGGGTCTGTTAATGACCTGGCAGAAAACGCTACGCTTGGGCCGGTCAGGGGTCGGTCTCCCAAGCCTCTAGGGCGGAGGACACCAGAACCAGGAAAATCAAGATAGACCCGCGTCGTTCGATATGGCCCAACGGGGGTCAAGGAATGGGCCAGGCAAATCTGCCAAAGGCGGACGTGCCTGGCCTATTTCTTTGCCCCTTCCCAGCGTGGCGGTGCGTGCACCGCGCTAATTCTGAAACGATACCCGTGGTGTGGCTCGCTCAGGAAGATTGCGCCTCGGGGTAGCCGACTCCTGAGCCGAAGTTTCCGGCTGGCCTCCGCTCCGTTTCATCCTGAGCTGAGCCGAAGGGCCGGGGTTAGTTTCAGGAAACTTGGACGCCCGCTAGATGGTCTATCTCAGGCCGGGGCGGGCTGGCGATGGCACGCCTGCCGGCGTCTCAATTCGTTGACAGCCCGATAGGCCGGGCGTACACTACGCACTGATTGAACTCAAGCGTCGCTGCCCACGGTACGGAGTCTGCCGTAGGCTCAAGGTGCCGCTGGTCAGACAGGACGGTAGGAGGCCATTTTCAGGAGATGGGGATGTCCACCATTGCGGAGCGAGACCCCGAGGTGGCCCGGGCTATTCAGCAGGAAGATGAACGCCAGCGCAACAGTATTGTACTGATCGCGGCGGAAAACTACGCTAGCAAGGCGGTCCTGGAAGCCCAAGCCGGGGTAATGAACAACAAGTATGCCGAGGGATATCCAGGCAGGCGCTACTACGGCGGCTGTCAACACGTGGACGTGGTGGAAACCCTGGCGATCCAACGGGCCAAAGCGATATTTGGCTCGGAGCACGTAAATGTGCAGCCTCACAGCGGCGCCCAGGCCAACATGGCCGCCTATTTTGGCCTGCTTGAGCCCGGCGACAGCGTTTTGGGGATGCAGCTGGACCATGGGGGCCACCTGACCCATGGGGCTTCGGTGAACTTCTCCGGGAAGCTCTACAACTTCATCCCTTACGGAGTGGACCGGGACACCGAGACCATCAGCTATGATGAGCTAGAGCGGCTGGCCCTGGAACACCGGCCCAAGCTGATCGTCGCCGGGTGCAGCGCGTACTCTCGAATCCTGGATTTTCCCCGATTCCGCGCCATCGCCGACCGGGTCGACGCCAAGCTAATGGTGGACATGGCCCACATAGCCGGCCTGGTGGCCGGCGGAGCCCATCCTTCACCGTTGCCCTACGCTCAGATCGTCACCTCCACCACCCAGAAGAGTCTCCGCGGCCCCAGGGGCGGGTTCATTCTTTCCACCGAAGAGTTGGCGCGCAAGGTGAACTTTGCCGTGTTTCCCTTCACCCAGGGTGGGCCCTTGATGCATGTTATCGCGGCCAAGGCCATTTGCTTTGGAGAAGCCTTGGACCCGGGATTCGCCCAGTACGCGTCCCAAGTGGTGGACAACTCTCGTACCCTCGCCCAAGACCTGTCCGAGGCTGGACTCCGGCTGGTTTCCGGTGGTACCGACAACCACCTGTCGCTGGTTGACCTGACGCCCCTTGGCATCACGGGCCAGGAGGCGGAAACTGCCCTGGAGAAGGTCGGAATAGTCGCCAACAAGAACGCCATCCCCTACGATCCAAAGCCTCCCAGGGTTGCCAGCGGCCTTCGTCTGGGCACCCCCGCCATTACCAGCCGCGGGTTCGATCAAAAAGCCGTCCAGCGGGTGGCCCGCATGATAATCGATGTTCTTACCGCCATGGGGGATGAGAAAGTGCAGCGCCGGGTCGCCGAAGAAGTGCGTGACCTGGCTCCCCGATACCCGGTTCCCGGTTTGGACCTGTAGTTGAGCCGCTCAGGCTCCGATGCTATAATCTCAGTACTTACGAATTCCTTGTGGGGTTGTTTTCT
>CAJWBT010000396.1 GCA_913020235.1 uncultured Chloroflexota bacterium | reverse complement strand
GCTCCCACGCCGGTTGCGAGCACGGCGTCTGCGGCTGCTGCAACGTCTTCCTCGACGGAGAGCTGGTGCGCTCCTGCATTATCCTGGCGGTCCAGGCCGACGGCCGTGAGGTGACCACCATCGAGGGCATGGGAACCGTGAACAACATGCACCCCTTGCAAAGGTCCTTCGCGGAGCACCACGGCCTTCAGTGTGGCTACTGCACCCCTGGTATGATCATGGCGGCGGCATACCTCCTCCGGGAGAACCCGCAACCCACCGACCTGGAAATCCGGGAGGCCATCGCCGGGAACCTGTGCCGCTGCACGGGCTACATGCAGATCGTCGAAGCGATCAAAGCTGCGTCGGGTCAAACTCCGGGCCAGATTCCCGGCCGGATTCAATGAAGCCCGCACCGTTCGAATACTTCGCCCCCGAGACGCTGGCCGAGGCCCTCGACCTCCTGCGGCAACGGGCGGGCGACGCCCGGGTCTTGGCCGGTGGACAGAGCCTGGTTCCGCTGCTCAACTTCCGCCTGGTAAAGCCCGCCGCGCTGGTGGACATCAACGGGCTCAGCCAGTTGGCCTATATCCTCCGGGACGATGGAAGTATCGCCATTGGCGCCGGGACTCGCCACCGCCAGGTGCTGGCCTCCGATGAGGTGAGCGAGATGTGCCCGCTATTGAGCGAAGCCGTGCCGTTCATCGGCCACCCCGCCATCCGCAACCGGGGCACCGTGGGCGGCAGTATCGCCCACGCCGATCCGGCGGCCGAGCTGCCCATAGTGGCGGCGGCGCTGGATGCCGAGATGGTGGTGAGCAGCAGTCGCGGCGAGCGCTCTCTCAAAGCTGAAGATTTCTTCGTTACCTTTCTGACCACCGGCATAGAGCCGGACGAAATACTGGTGGAGGTCCGGTTTCCCTTCCAGGGCCCCCGCACCGGTTGGAGCTTCCAAGAGGTCAGCCGGCGATACGGGGACTTTGCGCTGGTCGCCGTTGCCGCCACGGTTACCATCGACGACCGGGACCGCTGTCAGAGCGTGCGGGTAGCGTTGGGGGGAGTGGGCGGGACGCCGGTCCGGGTCCGGGCCGTGGAGCAAGCTATCAAGGGTGCAGAGCCCACGGAGGCCGCATTGGCGGAAGCGGCCCAGTTGGTAAAAGGGGAGATCGAGCCGGCCGCGGACATACACGCTTCGGCCGAGTACCGCAGCCACGTGGCCGAGGTACTGGTCCGCCGCGCCCTTCAATCGGCTGCCGAACGGGCCAGGACTCGGTAAGGGAGGGCATTCGGGTCCGAATAGGGACCCCGTCGTTGACATTCTCAAGTATAATGTCGATGAATAGCCTGAGGAGGAAAGTTATGGTCGATACCATCGACGTTCGAATGGATGTAGGGACCGAGGTCGAAGAATATGCGCGGTCCCTGGGAGCGGAGATCTACGGAGTCGCTTCGGCGGATAAGTACGAGCAGTTGTTCCCCAATAAGCCACGTCCCAGCAAGTTCGTGGATGGGGCCAAGTCGGTGATCATCGTGGGCATGCCCTTCAGCCGCGAGATCATGGACACGGTGGCAAAGCCCTGGCTCGCCGAGATCCACCGCAGGGGCGCCGATACCGCTGCCCTGGATGCCCAGGCCGCTCAGCGGCCTCCGGCCGGTGCCGAACGGTACTACATGGGCCCAGAAAACACGATGCTGTCCCATGAGGTGGCCTTGATCGCCTACAAGCTGGCGCGCAAGCTGCGCCGGGACGGCTATCGAGCCTTCTATATTCCCAATGTCCTGACCGAGCCCCGCTTCAAGACGGCCCCATTCTACTTCATGCCGGCTATGTACGCCGCCGGAATGGGCCAGCTCGGCATGAACTGCTCCATCATCACTCCCCAGTTCGGACCCCGAATCCGAGTCACGGGGATCATCACCGACCTGGAGCTGCCGGCCGGCGAGCCCATGGCCGAAAAGCTCTTCCCCGACTGTAAGACGTGCCTGGAGTGCGTGAAGCACTGCCCCAGCAAGGCCATTGACGGCAGGTACTGGAAGAACGTGTTCAAGTGTTCCAATTACGGCTGTTCCGCCACCTGCCTGAGCGTCTGCCCCATCGGCGAATAAGTCCAAGGGTAGCGTCTGCCAACCGGGTTTCGATCTTCCCGCCCTGCGGAGAAGGTGGGGGCGAGCCCCCATTCTTCTCGGGGCCGGAGCGCTCCCACAATGCCAGCCCTCCGGGAATTGACCCAAGTTCGGCGAACCAAGCATCAAGTCGATGTTTTGAGTTGCAACCGGGCCATCCAGCCCGTCTTCGGAGTCCCCTCGTTTCTCTCTCACCACTTTCCGAGTCAAAGCCAACGTGCGCTTGCGGGTTATGTATGCTAACCTGTAGGACGAAAAAGCTGCCCAGCACAAGATAGTGGAGGCCCGAAAGTGGCAAAAGCGCTCGAAGGGATAAAGATCATCGACCTCACCCAGTTTGAAGCCGGTACCTCTTGCACCGAGGCGTTAGCCTTTCTCGGGGCCGATGTTATCAAGGTGGAGGAGCCCAAGCAGGGCGACCCGGGACGGCGCAGCCGGACGGACGTGCCCGGAGTCGACAGCTACTACTTCATCGTACTGAACCTGAACAAGCGCAGCGTGACCCTCAACCTCAGGAGCGAGACGGGTAAGTCCATGTTCCTGGACATGGTACGTCAGGGGGACATCGTGGCCGAAAACATGGCCCCGGGCGCCATGGAAAGGCTGGGGCTGGGCTACGACGTGCTCAAAGACGTCAACCCCAGGATCATCATGGCCCGCATCAAGGGGTTTGGCGGCAGCGGGCCTTATAGCGATTTCAA
>CAJWBT010000395.1 GCA_913020235.1 uncultured Chloroflexota bacterium | reverse complement strand
TCCTGCCGGAGATCAGGGAGTACGAGCGTACCAGCACCACGGTCATCAACGCCTACGTCCAGCCGGTGGTGGACGCCTATTTCCGGTCCATGGAATCGGACGTCAAAGAGTTGGGCATGGACACCCCCATCATGGTGATGCAGAGCAACGGCGGCATGATCCCTTCCGAGACGGCCCGGCAGTTCCCTTGCCACGTCATCGAGTCCGGGCCCGCCGCCGGGGTGACCGGCGCCTACCACCTGGCCAAACGGATGGGCATCGAGAATGTAATTACCCTGGACATGGGCGGCACGACGGCCAAGGCGGCCATGATCGAGGACGGAGAGATTTCCCGCTCCCCTGAATACGAGGTCGGCGGAGAACTCAGCATCGGCCACCGGCTGTTGAAAGGTAGCGGCTACCTCTTACGGGTACCTTCCATAGACATAGCCGAAGTGGGCGCGGGCGGTGGCAGCATCGCCTGGGCCGATGCCGCGGGGGCGCTCAAAGTGGGTCCCAGCAGCGCCGGCGCGAAACCGGGCCCCGCTTGCTATGGCCTGGGCGGGGTGGAGCCCACCATCACCGACGCCAACGTCCACATGGGCCTGACCAACCCCGAGCACCTGGCCGGCGGCGCCCTCAAGATTCACCCGGACCTGGCCGACAAGGCGATAAACGACGGCGTGGCCTCCCGGCTGGGCATCGACATAACCGCCGCCGCGTGGGGTATTCGCGTCGTGGCCAACTCCAGCCTCATCCGGGCGTTGCGGGCCGTGTCCACTGAACGGGGCCGCGACCCCCGTCGGTTCTCCTTGATCGCTTTCGGAGGCATGGGTCCGGTTCACGCGCTGGACCTGGCCGCTGAACTGGGCATCACCAAGGTTGTCATTCCTCCTCTTCCGGGCCTGTTCAGCGCCCTGGGCCTGCTCCTGGCCGACGTGGAGCACCATCTGATCCAGACCCAATACTCCGACACCAGTAAGTTGGACTACGATTCAGTTCACGGCGTCATCGACAAGCTGATGAATGAGGCGGTCGACATGCTGGAGCGGGAGGGGTACGATACCGCCCACCGCTCAGTGGCGCTCTCCGCCGACACCCGCTACGTGGGCCAGGACTTTGCCCTCACCATACCCCTGCCGGGCCGCAAACTGGACCCCGCCATTTTGGCCGAATTCGTCGAGGAGTTCCACCAGGAGCACACCAAGACCTACGGCTACGACTCCCGGGATGAAGAGGTGCAGATCGTCGCGCTGCGGTGCGTTGCCAGGGGTCTGCCGGACACGCCGAGGGTACCAGAGCAGCTCAAAATCGACCCCCTGAAAGGCTGGAAGCCTTCGCCTTCGCGACGGTGCTATTTCGGGCCGGACCGGGGCTGGATTCAGACGCCGGTCATGACGCGGCACGACCTGGGGGCCAAGCCGGTGGAAGGCCCCGCCATCATCGAAGAGGACAACTCACTGACGGTCGTAATACCTGATTGGAAGGCCCACCTGGACGAATGGTCCAATATCGTGGTGGAGCCAAAATAGTATGTGCTTTGGCCACATTGAGGCCTTGCCTCAAAACCGTCATTCCAGGAGCGAAGCGACGAGGAATCTGGTGTGGGGATCCTCCATGGCAGCCTGGACCCACGACCCCAGACCCCTCGCTTCCCTCGGGGTGACATTTTCCAGGGTACTTTTGAGGCAAGACCCCACACTGATGCGAGGGTAGCGATATGGTACTGACCCGACAGGAGATGCCCACCGTCCCCGCCGAGGCCCGAGAGCTGTTCCGGCAAGGCACGTGGAGCCAGCGTACCAGCGGCGTCTGCGTGGGCTATACCAACGCCAATCTGTGCATAGTGCCCCGGGAGTTGGCCTTCGACCTCCTCCTCTACTGCCAGCGCAACCCCAAACCCTGCCCGGTGCTGGAGGTGCTGGAGCCCGGGGACCCGATAGTCAAGCAAATGGCCGACGGCGCCGACATCCGCACCGACCTGCCCATGTATCGCGTACTGGTCCGGGGCGAGGTGGTGGATGAGCCTACCGACATTACCCGGTACTGGCGGGACGACCTGGTAACCTTCCTATACGGCTGCAGCGGCACCTTCGAGAGCGCCCTGGAAGGGGCGGGCATCTCCCCCCGCTGGCGGCAGGGGGAAGCGTCGGGGTCAGGGATCTACCGCACCAACATACCGACCGTTCCCGCTGGAAGCTTCCACGGGAACATGGTGGTCTCCATGCGTCCCATACCCAGCCATCAAGTATCCCGGGCGGTACAAGCGACCTCCCGGTTCCCCGGCCACCATGGCGCCCCCGTGCACATCGGCGACCCCGCGGCCATCGGAATTCCGGACCTGTCCAGAGCGGAGTGGGCCCCTGTGCCGACGCTTCAGCCCGGGGAGGTGCCCGTGTTCTGGGCCTGTGGCGTCACCTTGCAGGTGGTCGCCCAGGAGTGCAAACCGGAGCTGATGCTCACCCACTACCCCGGCCGCATGTTCATCTCCGATATCCCGTCGGAACAGCAGGCCGTCCTCTAGGGCACTGTCTTGTAACCAGCTTTGGGTCGGCGAAATTGTGCGACATTCCCTCCCCGCCCTCGCCTTTCCGGCGAAGGCCGGAATCCAGAGAAACGCTAGCTGGAGCCCCCTTCCGCGGAAAGGCCGAGACGACGGACCGGGTATCAAGCCATTTGCGAGACACAAGGCTAGTACTCAGTCAACTTGGTTTTGAAAGGATGTCATTCCGAGGAGCAGAGCGACGAGGAATCTTATCGTTACGCTGAGATTCTTCGCTTCGCTCAAAATGACAATTGCAGATTTAGGTTGACTGAGTACTAGG
>CAJWBT010000394.1 GCA_913020235.1 uncultured Chloroflexota bacterium | reverse complement strand
CCCGCCACCCGGACCACCAGGTCGCGGAATTTCTCCGGGTGCTCCTTGGCATCCAGGAGGGTCTGCCGGTCCAGGAAGTTGTACTGGATGTGGGTCCCCCCGCTGCGTATGAAGGTCTCGGTAAGGGCGGCCACCTTTTCCAGGGACTCCTGGCTGGCCACCATCGTGATGGGGAACCTCTGGTTGAGGATGGATACCGCCGCCTCCTTGAAGTCCACCGCCAGCGCCGAGTTCAGCACCGCGGTGGGCCCGTTGCTGTCCCGCCCCTGGGTGGGGGAGAGAGAGCCGTCGGTGAGGGCATCCTCCTTGTTGTGGCCGTTGGGAAGGGCTCCCACTCCATGGCCGCCGTAGTAGTGCCAGCCCACGCCGTTACGGTTAATGGGGTGCTTGTCTCCAAAGGCGTTCTTCTCGGAGAAGATGATGGCGGCGGAGGCCTTGCCCAACTGGTGCAGCATGCCGTCGGCCTGGGCATCCTCGTTTCCATATTTTGGGGCCGCCAGGCACATGACTTGAATCTCCTGTCCCCGGTCTCCCCGGAAATTGCTGTCCAGCGCCTCCAGGAGTTGATCCATGGTGACCCGCTTTTGCTCGTACACCAGCGTCCGCACCGCCGTCAGCGAGTCGGCCGTGTCCACGATGGCCCGGTCCTTGGCGTACCACGTCGGGTGGGTTCCTTGCCCGCCCATCATGACGTCCATCCCGTTTTCTAGGCACCCGGGCAGCATCACCGAGAGCAAAGGCATCCGATATATGGCCGCCTCAGCCCGGTGGGCCAGCCGGGTCTGCTCCAGGGACCGCCGCAGGATGAACTCGTACTGCTTATGGAAGGCGTCGTAGAGCTTGTCGAAGGTCTCGAAGTTCCTGGGGTCCCCGGTTTCCAACCCCACCAGCTTGCCGCTTCGCGGTGCGATTCCATTGTGGAGCGCCATATCCAGGGCCAGGGCCATGTTTATCTTGTTGGCCGGCCGGAAGTAGCACCGGAAATTGGCGGGGAAAGGCTGAGAGCAGCCGTTGGCCGCCCAGTCTCGGGCGTCTTCCAGGGGCACGTCCAGCGCCGTCAGGTACTTCACGATGTGGTCGTCATTGTGGAACTGGGGTATGCCGCCGCCTATCTTCCGGTTGGTCTCCATGGACTTGATCACGGCCCACTTGGGCGTGGAGCTGCCCAGCCGCAGGGTCAACTGGGGTTGGGCGAACCGGAGCAGTCCGGCCAGGTGAAGGATGAGGTAGGTCAACTCGTTGCAGGCGTCTTCCCCGTCACGGGTAACGCCCCCCAGGGTGATATTGATGATGGAAGAACTCTGCTGGCCGTTCTGGGCGTCCTTGAGGGAGTACATGGCGTGGTCGCGGGCGGCGAAGTTAATCAGCTCGGCCAGCAGGTCGGTGGCTTCCTGGATGGTCAGCCGGCCCTCCCGCAGGTCGTTCATGAAATAGGGATAGAGGGTCTGGTCGAGCCGCCCCAGGCTCGGGCCCCAACCGCCTTCCAGCCTCACCCCCACGTGGGCGAACCGTATCCCTTGCAGGGCTTCGCGGAAGGTAGTGGCGGGGTTGGCCGGGATCTGCTGGCAGACCAGAGCGGTCTCCTCCAACTCCTTCCGGCGCACGGGGTCGTTTTCGGCGGCGGCCATCTCCTGGGCCAGCCGGGCGTAACGCGCGGCGAACTCGATCAGGGCCTGGCAGGTGATCACCACCGATTCCCAGAACCACACCTTCTCCGGTTGGTCCGAATCGCTGGCCCCGGCGGCCAGGCGTTTCAGGCCCTGCCGGGCCACCTCCATGAACCCGTTTAACCCTTGGGCCAAGACGTTTTCGTAAAGCAGCGCGCCGGAGACCACGGGGTGCCGCTCGTAGGGAATGGTGCCGCACACCTCGATGAAGTCGTCCCACCAGGAACCCCAGAGCCGTTGCCGGGCGTCCCGCACCAGGTCGGCGCCCGTCCTGCCCTCGAAGAAGCGGGCGGTCTCCTCCATTACCACCAGGTCTTCCTGGGTGTAGATCGCCTCGTGAGCGTCCGATGACAGGGTGATCTTTCCCGCTTTCAGGTGTTCCAAGACGATGGTCGGGTCCAGGTCCACCGGCGGATGGACCCCCTGGAAGTAGGGGGTCTCGCTTCCCACCAACCGTTCATTATCGTGGATGACCACGGGAACGCGGCGCAGGATCTGATCAATCAGGTGCGCCCGCCGGATCTCCGCGGGCTTGCCGTCGCTTTCCTTCCACGCTTCCACGGCTACCTGGGCCCTCTCCTTCGCCACCTGAGTGGAGGTCTCGAAAAGCCTTTCCCGCAGGCGTTGTATCCGTTCGCTCAGGACTACGCCCTCGATTTCCTCAATCAGCTTGTTGTCTTTCACCGTGGCGACCATGGTAGCCTCCTCTCCGACCACCGGACGTTGTGGTGGGACCTATTACGATACCCTAACGTTAGATGCGGGTCTTTCCCGTGTCAACCCCCGGCCAAAAAAGAAGCTGGTGGCAGGCCGTTCGCCCGCCACCAGCCCCGTCGCATTCGCCCTTGCAGGCTCGGGGTCCGTCTTCCTCCGTCAGGTGGTCACGATCTCCCGGGTGACGGTGGGAGCCCCGATGTTCCGCACCAGGTCGCTCTTCCCGGTGGGCCCGCCCACTACCAGGATGTGGAGCATTTCCGGGTTCGGCACCGTGGACATCAGGGTGTCCGGGTCCAGCTGCAAGATCCACTTGGCGCTATCCGGCAGCGTGTCGAGCGCGGTCAGGAAGCTGGCAACCAGGTGCTTGAGAGGAACCTTGGAGTTCTGGCACATGAAATCCCGGATGGTAGCCTTGGTGTAGCCGT